>JAHDFB010000075.1:0-12203 GCA_020628475.1 Saprospiraceae bacterium
CATCAAGTCGACGAAGGATGGCTAGAAATAAAACCGAAGAACCATCATCGCAGCGGAAAAAGTTATGATATTCAAGATCACAATCAAATCAAAAGACTAGTACAGCAGTTCTTAGATGCTATGTATGGCAAAGCGAATTGGAGCCATGACATCCAAGGCATGGCGCTTCGAAACAAGTTATTCGAAAAATCCAGTAAACATCCTAGAATGATTCGCTTATCCGATGCGGTAGCAATCGTTGAGTCTGAAGGTTTAGAGCTTCAATAATAAACTACTTCTTAAATTCAAATTCTTTTGGTGGCGTTTTACCTTGAAGATGTTGAACAAAGTAATCCCATCGTTTACGCATCATATATGCACTATCCTCTCCGAAACCATGTCCGGCATTTGGAAAAATAATCAAGTCAAAATCTTTATTGGCTTTAATCAATGCATCTACCACGAGCAATGAATTCGATACAGGTACATTATCATCCATTCCACCATGGGCAATCATCAATTTACCTTTCAAATTCTCTGCATACAATTGATTGGCTTGAAGTTCATAGTTTGTTTTTCCATCTCCTAATTCAACCATCAATCCATTATATCGCTCGCCCCAGTCGTCCTCATAGTTTCTGTTATCATGATTCCCGGATTCAGAAATACCAACATCATAAAAATCAGGATACTTAAACATGGCCGCTGCCGTTGCGAAACCACCTCCAGAATGTCCCCAAACGCCCACTTTATCCACATCGATGAAATCATACTTTTTAGCTAATTGTCGAATACCAGCCATTTGATCTGGCAAGGTATTGATGGACATATCCCCATAGCATGCATCGTGAAAAGCCTTTGATCTACCTGGGTTACAACTTCCATCTATGACAATGACTACAAAACCCAATTGTGCCAATGCTTGATGGTCACTTCTAGCCGCAGAAAACGACCTTGAACCAACACCACCTCCTTGAGGCCCAGGGTATATATAATTGATTACGGGGAACTTATCACCTGCTTTTATTTCGGTTGGCGTAAACATCAATCCGTACAAATCAAATTGACCGTCCGCAGATTTTGTTTGAATTGGGATTGGCTCCTTCCACCCTGCATCTTTCAATCGACTGATATCCGCTTTCAAAATTTCATCGACCTTTTGACCATTGGCCTTTCGCAACGTCATAACCGGAGGGCTTGTTGGGGTAGAACGGACATCCACAAAATATTTATAATCAGAAGAAAATCGAACCTGATGATGGGAAGGTTCTGGTGTCAATAATTTTAGATTTTCTCCAGAGAAATCTACACAGTACAGATGAGAAAAATATGGATCCACATCCGCTTCCCTTCCATTGGCTTCAAAGTAAATGCGCTGCTTTTTTTCATCCACATGCAACACTCTAGTAACAACAAAATCACCCTTCGTAATTTGATGCTTCAAATTCCCAGTAGTTGCATCATATAAATAAAGATGCCCCCAATTGTCTCGTTCAGAATACCACAAGATTTCATTGCTCTTTTCCAAATATTTCCAATTAATCGCCCCTTGCCCAGATTCATACTGAGTTGGTACCTCTTCCTTAAAAATATCCTTCACCGCACCTGTCTGTGTATCCGCCATTCTACATTGAGCAATTTTGTGATCTCGAGAATTGCTAACAAATATCAACGTACGACCATCACTACTCCATTGATTATCATCAAAATTACCATCACAAGAAATGTCATCACACAAACTACCTCGTCTCGGATCAGGATCCATGTCCAATCGGACGATACGTTTTGATTCAACATCTATGATCACTCGATGAATACGAATAATATCTTCATCTGATGGAAGTGGGTACTTCCATTGACTCAATTCAGGAGCTCCAACGTTGGTTTTGATCATATACATATCACTTACATGACGTTGGTCTTGTTGAAAGGTGGCTATTTTCTTAGAATCCGGCGACCACAATAATATAGGTCGCTCGCTCTTTCTCCAACCTGCATTATCCGTGGCGTATCCAAAATTTTCGATCCCGTCAAAAGTTAATTGGACTTCTTGATCAGAATCAACCATTCTAATCCATAAATTCCAATCTTTGATAAATGCAATCATCTTCCCATCAGGGGAAAGAATTTCAGTTCGCTTTGCTCTCGTTTTCTTTGGTAAGCTCAATGCTTCGATAAATTGTTCTCGATCATTGAATGTTTGTCGCTTCTTATTCTTTGCATTATAAATGACATAGATTCTTTCGCCTTGTTCCAATGTACTAAAAGCCAATCGATCTTCCCCTATCCATTGAGGACGAGCCATCCCATCGACAAGTTTATTCGTGTTCCACCATAAAAATTGTTCGGCAGCTCCATAGCTGTCTGCAGACATTTGTTCCTGGGCCTCAGAAAACGTTAGAAATAGTACGCAGAATACAGTCGTAATAATTGATTTTAGATACATCATACATTTTTATTTAAATACAAAAATAAAAAGCCGAAAATGATTACACATTTTCGGCTCATTATTATGATTCGAATTTTTATCCTCCAGTACTTACACGTTTAGATTCATCTTCTAAACCTGTTTTACGGTTTCTTGATTTTACATTTTTATTTCCAAAGTTATAACTTAAGGCTATACTAACACGTCGGCTATCCCAACGTCCAGCACCTTCTGAGACGAGGCCATTAAATTCAGAAGCTCCATTCCAACCAGAAGTGTATAGTATATCATTCGCACTTAACTTAACATTCAATTTATCATCCAAAAATTTCTTTTGCAAGCCTAAGTTCAGAGAACCTGTCGAATTATAGCGGAAGACACCACCCCATACTCCGGGTCCAGAAAACCAACCGGAAACTTCCCCCGAATATCCACGCCCAAGTTTGAAGGTATGTTGCTGGAAAAAATTATATGTGAATGCCTGTACATCGACTATTCCACCATCTTCATATTCTGCTTGATTGTTCAAATGAGCTGCTGAGGCATTTAAGTAAGCACTCCACCATTTATTAAACTGAAACGGCAAAGAGGCATTAAAAGAATAAATCGTCTGAGTAGATAAATTCTCCCAAGTTATAAATCCAGCTCTTAAATCCACATCATCTGGTGCAATAAGTCGAGTGATTTGATTCAAGGTACGGCTATATGCCAATTTGAAATTAAAGCGGTAAAACAAGGTATATCCTAATTCTACATTATGAACAATTTCGGGTTGTAAAAAGGCATTTCCCTTACTAAATGAAAGTTCACTTAATTGTGTTCGGAAAGGATTTAACACGTTGTAATCCGGTCTATTAATTCTACTTCCGTAATTCAGGGATAAAGTATTCATCTGAGAAACTTTGTATGTCAATCCCACCGTCGGAAAATAATTGAGGTAGTATTGTTCTACCGGTGGTTCGGATGTATTATTGAAGGTCTGAAGATCCCCTTTCGAATCTGTCAACTCCGTACGAAGTCCTGCCGATAAATTCCATTTGTCATTAATTGGCCTTGCGTAGTTAACATATGCCGCATATACATTTTCGTCGTAGATAAATATATTTGAACGATCATCATTCAAATCACTTTGATCATTGATAATATTATAGAATAAAAAGGTATTGTCCGTTGCTACATTACTAAGCTTTGTTCCCAAGCCTAATTTTCCTCCGATAAAATCCTTTTCATAGTCTACCTTAAAGGTATTGATATTGATTTTTACCGGAGTTTCATAAGATGTCAAAACCGAAGTCAACAAGGTTTCACGATCCGGAGCGAAATACAAGTTCGGTTGATTGTTGTCACTATAATTATCATACAAACCATAATCAGCATCAATATTTATTGATTGACCCTTCACTTCCCACTTATAATTTAAATTGACGGCCACATTTCTAGCTCTTCCAATAGAAGAGTTTTCTGCAATCAAAATACTATCAATAGGGCTATTCAAATCTTGTGACAATAAAGAAGTATTATTAGAAATACCACTATCATTGGTAGCACCGGCCGAAACCAAAAATCCAAGCGTATGATTTTTAGCCACGAAAAAATCCGTACCCCATCTCATATTGACATTATTGGTATTATTTCTTGAGAAATTTTCTTCATCAACAAGAATTGAATTTTGAAAATTTCTGAATTCCATCTCATTGAATCGCGCTCCTCCATTATAACCTAACGATGCGAACGAATTCAATTTTTTATTTCGGTAATTGCCACTGACCGAGACTCCAGATTGTGTATATCTACCTTGGGACAAATTCGTACTTACGGAACCATTTGCACCCAAATTTTTATCTTTTTTCAATCGGATATCAATAATCCCGGCATTTCCTTGAGCCTCATATTTTGCTCCAGGGTTCGTGATAATATCGATTCGATCAATTTGCTCGGCCGGTAAATTTTGAAGATATGCAGTCAAAGCATCTCCCGTAATGGGTAATCTTCTTCCATCTACATAAACCAATACACCTGATCTACTTAATACAGAAATATTGTTGTTATTATCGACCAAAACACCTGGTGCCTTTCGCAATAATCCCAATCCATTATCTCCAGCGCTGTTAATAGTTCCTTCAACATTAAATACTGTACGATCCGGCTTCACTTCTACCATGGCGCGTTTGGCTTTTACCACTGCCGTTTCCAACTCCACTGCATCGGTGCTAAATTTTAGTTGACCAAGATCTTTGTCTTGGTTTTCAATTAAACTGATATTTTCAGATCGAATATTGGAATAGCCTATAAAGGTTGCTTCTAAATTATACACCCCAGGCTCCACATTTCTAAATGTAAAAACTCCATCCTCATTGGAAGTTTCAACCTTGTAGAGACTATTATCCACCGATTTATAAATGGCTACATTGGCAAACCCAACCGGCTTTTCACCATCATCAACTAATACACCCTGTAAGGTGGCATTTTGGGCCCCGACCCAAAAAAAGGAAAAAACTGTAAGTAAAATTGTGTAATAAAATTGCATGTCATAAAAGTTTACGCATAGTTAACAGATTCATTCTTTTCCAGTTCTATTTCTTCTACTAAGACAGTGAATTTTCTTACGAAATCAACCCAACCTATTTTACGATTTCCAGTCAAGTATTACAAATATCCAGTCAATCGCCACGAATTTCCATTGGCCCCATTTTCAAGAATCATGTGCCTCTATCTTTGAATCAACAATAGATAAACAACCAAAATTAAAGAAGTATGAAATCCGCACAACTAAAAAAGAACCCAAAACATTTGAGTTGCTTGAGCTTAATGATTGCTTGTTTTTATTTGATGTATAAACTGCCTATTCTCATTATTGAAAGCTCCTCAAACCATGGAAAATCTGGCGTATTTATCAGTGGAATTATTCTTCTAATAAGTATGGTTGACCTTTTTTCTGATCAATATAAATAAGAAGTATTATGAATGTATTAATGAAATTTATCCTAGCTCTAATAGCACTACCAATGCTTATTTCTTGTGTAAAAAGCGAGCAAGATGAAATGACCATTCCCACGTATTTCCTGAGCGAACACATACAAGAATTATTCTTGCAAGATGTCCGTTTGGCAGATGGCGCCCCTTTAGATATCCAAATCAGTTATCGATGGAAAATCGCGGATATTGATAGTTTTCAAACTCAATTTGCGCATCCTGAGACCTTTGATTCTTTGATTTTGGGCCCCCGAGCCCAAGAAATAGCAGACCTCACCAGTGTAAAATTTCTTAATATCGATTCTGTTTTCACTACGCAGCGATCAAAATTTGTAAGTGACTTACGACAAGAATTGCTTTTTGGTTTAGGTGGAAATGAAGCTATCGTAAAAGAAGTCATTATTACTCGTCTAAAGTTTCCTTCAAAATATACGAAGGCACTCGAAGATATTAGCTTGAAGAAGAAAGAAATAGAACGCATTGAGCAACAGGCCAGAGTTGATTTAGCTCAATCGGAAGCAAACAAAAAGAAAGCTAAATTGGATGGTCAGGTACGTATTGCAAAAGCAGAATCTGAAGGGAAATTAGCCAGTATACAAGCAGCTACTGAAAAAAGTCGAAGAGCATCACAACTAGCCTTGGCGGAAACACAATCGCAAGTACAAGAAATTCAGGCCAAAGCTCAGGCCAAAGCAAGAGAGATTGCCCTGCAAGTTGAATTGGAAAAAGATCGAAAGGCAAATGAACTAGAACGTCAGGATCTTATCGCCCGAAATGATGTGGCCTTATTGAATGAAAAGAAAAAGAATGAGCTGGCTTCATCTAAAAAACGTCAACTCCGTGAACAAAAAATGGAGCTGGATAAAAAACAACGACAATATGACTTTGACATGGAAGTAACTTTTGCTGAACTCTGCGCATCCAATCCGGTTTATGCCGACTATTTGGTCCACAAAGAATTAGCCTCACATGTTGAAATAGCTATACTACCCACTGACACTGAAATGGGATTATTTGAAGATCTCATGAAAAACACCGTGACTAAAAGACAATAATTTATTCCAATATCTAAAATGTATCATTATGAAAGTATTCATCAGAATTTTCGCTTGCCTACTTATGAGTAGCACACTATTAGTAGCCAATAATAAGCCTACAGCAGGGTCCACTTTGCAAGTCTTAGCACCATCAGGACTCAAATTAAGAACCTCTCCTAATATGGATGCCTCTGTTATCACTGTCATGCCACATGGTGCTGAAGTTCAACTCGTCGAATTTGAAAATAACCATTCCATTACGAGGATAGATTGGGTGGATGGTAAATGGATGAAGATCGAGTACAATGGAGCAATTGGATGGGCGTTTGACGGATTTCTTACTATTCTCAATGTTCCAGACCACGATTTGGAAAAATGCTTTGGAGATCTTGACTTATTGTACCCCGTTGAATATTGGGCTAGAGCCAACTTCGGTGCAGAAAAAATAGATACTGTCACCGATCAAATGACCTTCCATAAAACGATTTATTCTCTGGTACAAGATCAACGTTTGGTTGTGTTAGAAGAAAATGAATCTGCACGATTAGACCTGTACCTCGATAATGTTCGAGTGATGGAAATATATCAATTGCTTGAATCAATGGTTGCAACACGAGCCGGAAAAAGAGTTTTTAAAGATTCTTCCATTTTCATCGAAAAAGATGGCACCATTAAAAAAGTAAAAATTGACATCAATAGCGGAATTGAAATTCGCGAAATATATGACGGAAAAGTCAGATTGACTATACATTCATATCAAGGTTGCTAATGCAAACTTGATCTCAAAAATATACTTCTTCATAGGAATCTATTTCAAACACACAGCTCTAAAAGTAGATGCTGTGTGTTTTATAGTTGTTGTAAACAAATAAACTTTATATATTCGGCAGATATTAATGCAACTCCCCCTAAAAAGTTATGATTAGATTATTTTTTATACAAATTTGAAAACATGGGAAGGCAAAAACTCATAGATTATATATGCCAATTTGCTGCATTTAACGAAGAAGAAAAATCCATCATTGCCGAGAATGTATACGAACGAAGTTATAAACAGAATGAATATTTCTTAGAAAAAGGCAAAAAAGAAACAGAAATGGCATTTATCCTTTCAGGAGTTTTCCGGTTCTTTTTTTACGATGAACAAGGCAACGAAGTGATTACTACTTTTCTTCGTGAAAATCATTTTGCGACTATACTCAGCGTGTATACGGAGATAGATACAAGTCCTGTATATATTCAATCCGTCACGAATAGCAAAACGATCAATGTCAATCGGAATGCCTGGGATCTATTCTCCGATAAAATTCCAAGTTGGCGAACGGCTATGCAGAAAATAAGTATGCAATATTTTGTTGAGAAAACACGCCACCAACGCAGTATCATAAAATTGAATGCGGACGAATCCTATCGATATTTTGCAAAATTATATCCTACTGTTTTGGAACGAGTTCCTCTAAGCTATATTGCTAATTATTTGGGGATTACTCCTTTTTCATTAAGTAGAATTCGCAAACAATTAAACAAAAAATAAATCCAAATTGCCAAATGGCAATTTTCAATTGAAAAATAGAGTCTAACTTTGTTATAGTTTTGCTCTTACCCCTAAAAACTCCCTAGGTAAATCGAGTAAATACATTGAAAACAATGGACACCGCATTGGTATTCGAAAAATAAGGGTAGAGAATGTATGGTTAATATATTCTAGTAGAGGAATGACCGGTTCATTCCTCTTTTTTTTATCGTACAATCGTTACACTGGATAATTTGTCCAATTCTGTTCCATTAAGAAAACGAACCTTCAACAGCACTCCATATACTCCTTGCGTAACTTGACGACCATTGAATGATCCATCCCATCCTTCCGAAGGTTCATTTGCTGTAAGTTCCTCTCCTGCAAACACTTGAGAACCCCATCGGTCATATATATACATATCATAGGAAGCGATATGCTCTCCATCTTGCAGATAGAATCGATCATTAACACCATCTTGATTTGGCGAGAAAATATTTCCCGTATAAAAATCACGCTCTTTCACTACGCGTATGAAGACATTTAGATTGGTCACACAGCCATATTCATCAACGACTTCTATGGTAACATAGGTATCATTTTGTGGAGATATTTCGTTCGTAAAGCAACTATCACAGAGTACTGGTAAACTACCCCAATCAATGCTAGCACCAGTAGAATCTCCCTCAACGGTTAAATCCAGTATTTGGTTGATATCCATTTCAAAAGAATCGGGAATCGTGTAATTATAATCAGTCAAGGCGGTCAAAGTTTCGGTCCATTCTATTTCGCAGCCTTCATCATTGGTGATCGTGACGGTATATTCTCCAGCTCCGATGTTTTCTATTCGTGGTTCTTCTTCCCCGGAATCCCACTTGAAATCGAAGCTTCCTGGACCATCAACTACCACTTCTAAATTGGCGCCCAAAGGGTCGCAATTGTAATCTATGTTAGACGAAATTAAGACTGGAAGGGATGCTTTGAGATGAAGATTAAAAATGGTGTCACACATGGCCAATTCATCTACTATTACGTAATCACCCGGATCTGTAATAATAGTATCCTGATACTCAAACATAATATCACACAATGCGGCTGTGTCATACATAACTGGGTTCGGAATGAGGTCAACATATACCGAATCTATGGCAAAACATCCATCCATATCTATTCCGATTAATTCAACCCACCCCGCTTGATCTGTACTCAGTGTAACTACATTACAATCATCACAATTCGGAAAGTTTAATTCGTTTACCAGTAATCGCTCAAAACCATCTGCCACCAAATCATAGGTGCCTGTAGCACATAAATCAATGGTATCAATCAGGTCCATGCTAATGTCGAAATAGTTTAACTCCACTGTATCGACAAATACGTTACCACAAAAATCAATGGCCTCCACCCAATACTTTCCTGCTTGCCAAGCTGTAAATGCTCTGGTGTCCGTACCATCTTGCCAAGTATAGCTTTCAAAGCCTTCATCTGCTTCAAAGGTAAAAACAGAACCATTACAGGTACTTGCATCTGGTCCCAAATCTAAACTTACATTGGGAATATCTTCTGATACTTCCACAGAATCTCGGATCATTTGACCGCATTCATTTTCAATTTCTACCCAATAAGTTCCGGCACCGTAAACGACCAAAATACTATCTGAACTACCATCGTTCCAAAGATATTCGTCATATTGTCCATCTGGATTCAATATAAGTGAATCCAACTCACAGATATACAGGGTTTCTTCCAAAGGATCTCCTTGGAAAGTTACTAAATCTAGGCAGTAAAAATTATCTTCATATTTACATTCCTCCAGATCTTGAGGATTTATATCATTTTCATAATTGAAGGGTAAACTCGTTCCAGGATCATTTAGTATCACACAGAATTCCATATTTGTAAATAAGTCCAAATCGGCTAATGGGATGGTGAATAAAATTTCAAATTCATCGCCCTCATTAAACGTATTATCCAGATTAAACATTTTTGTATCATAGAGTATCGTGGAGAAATCCGCTGGATTTCCAGAATAAATACTATATGGTAATGAAACTGGCAACAGAACCTGACCAGATTTCATACGAGCCGTTATACTGACTTCAATTCCATTTTCATCACAGGTGTATATCATATCATCTAAACTAAAATTGAAGAAATCTGCTTCTTTCAATTTAGAATATGCCGTCATAGCGGCATTCAATCCTTGATTTGGATTTGGTAAATTTATATCTTGTTGCATCCAAGGAATGGACATGTCATCATTGATCAAGGTATTATTAAAATAATACTGATGCATCATAGTTCGGGTTGGAGCCCATTCCTCCGGCGACCCTTCATATGCAGTCATATTTCCGTCGCAAACGGTAACAATTTCTGCATGTCCATCATTATCAATATCCAAAATAATGGGATGCTCATTATTCGTAATACTTCCGCATTCAGACTTAAATAAAATTTCACCAGTCTCACCATGTATTACTTCCAAGAAATCCATAGATCGTAAGATCAAATGATTTTTCCCATCTCCATTAAAGTCAAAACCCATTCCAGGGCAATTCGAAAGTTCATTGACATTATGCATCCAAATTTGACTAAGGTCATTATCAAAGGCATTAATATTTTGCCCAAATGAATCATCTAAAGAATTAACAACCATTTCTAATTCTGGATCATCATCCAAGTTACACACCGTCGGTACCGACGTAAAAGCCACATTTCCTGTAAATTCTTCAATAATTTCTTCGGTTTGGCCTTCCCATATCAACAGGGTTCTAGAGTCAAATGTACTGGTATTACGCGTGACGGTTATGACATCCAAATCACCATCTCGGTCCCAATCCGCCACAGAAGCGGCTCCATCTATATAGCCATCGATCTCAGTGATCTTGATCAATTCTCCATTATCTAAATCAATCGACATAACCATATCTCCGGCAATAATTTCTAAACCTGGAGAAATATTATCATCTATCATATTGGCAACGACGATATGCCCCTCCTCCGTAAAAGAAGCACCAAATAATCCTCTGGAAAAAACTTGATCATCTCCTTCTACCAGGAGATCACCGTTGGTGGCATCATATACATCATTTCCTACAATTATCTCTGGCGTTCCATCAAAATTGACATCAGCTGCAAACAAGAATGTTGCTAAAGAAGTGAAAAATGTAGAAAATGGTTCCGTTGATTCGAACAAAGTGGTACCATCCATTTTTTCACACTGTATATTATAATCGAACGTAACGTAATACACTTCTGACTGCCCGTCTTTATCCACATCAAAAACGACAGGTCCCATATTTCCATTGAGGTTATCTGCATTCGGGTATAGATATTCTTGAGAACCGTTATGATCTACCAGGTAACAATTACTTCCACTACTACCAACCATCTCTGCTGTTCCATCCCCATCCATATCGGCACCTACAATATTATATACACCATACATAAATTGAGGATTCTGCCACTTCGTTGTTATCCCAAATTCGTCATACTCAATAGGACAGGTATTATCTTCAAAACAAGCATCAAAATAAAAGTCGCCACAATCATCGCAGCAATCCGGATCATAACAATCCACCAATCCGTCCCCGTCATCATCAAAACCATTTCCGCAAATTTCATTACAGCCAATCAACAAAAAGAAATCGACAGTACGGTCGCATTCTGCATTCGAAATATGAATTGTTATCTTATGAACTCCTCCTTCAAAACTT
This sequence comes from Saprospiraceae bacterium, assembly GCA_020628475.1. GTDB lineage: Bacteria > Bacteroidota > Bacteroidia > Chitinophagales > Saprospiraceae > JAHDFB01. The sequence goes on from JAHDFB010000075.1 coordinate 11,647, forward strand.
TGGCTATAGGTGAAATCTGTAGATACTAAGATATCATTTACAAACCATTCTATATCAGTAGCATCTGGATCGTTGAATGTAAAATTTAATAAACTATCCGCTGGATAACATTCGGTCAATGAAGGGGTAACATCTATACTTATATTACAGCTTACTTCGATCGTAAATTCATAAATGTCTATACAGTTCGGGTCAGAACCGATTGCTACCAGTCTTATTCTATAGGTTCCGTCTTCCGTGAAATTAAAAACAGGTTCTTCATCATCACTGTAAAACGTTCCGTCGACATACCACTCATAATTTATTGCATTAGTCGAATTATTGATAGAATTTATATCGACACCGACTTGCCCAGAATTAGTCGACAACTCGAATTCCGCAATCACAGCATCGACACAGGGAGTAATACAAGATGGGCAACTTAACAATGAGCCCCTTGCCTCATCAATGGATAAATGCATACGATCAATCTGATCTTCAGTAAACAAATAATAGCAGGCCAAATCACTATAATCCATAAAATTCATAAATAGATCATCTTGATCGGTAGGAAAGCC
>JAHDFB010000075.1:12303-14616 GCA_020628475.1 Saprospiraceae bacterium
ATATTGGTCAAATTGGATTCAATGCGATTGATACCATTGGATTGTTGACCATTTGGATCCTGCTTTGCCAAACAAAATTGAATATTGGCATTATTACCTAAAGGATCATAAGGCCCGGTATTACTAAAAGATTGATTTAACAAGGATACCGCATCCAAAACCTGAGCATCTGAAATATTTTCCGCTCCATTTTGATGTATGATATGAAACACGATTGGTAAAGTCTCTTCTGAAGGTACAATCGGCGTAAGATGTTTGTTTTCCTGCGATGCTTTCCACTTCCTATCAAAATGAATCATATTTCCTGTTGGAATATGGCCATATGGATTTTCAATGCGATCTAAATGTTCAGAACCACATAACCATTTTTTAGGCGTAATATTCTGAGCAGTAATAGAAGATATACATAGGAAAGCAGAAAAGAAAAGTATCAGTTGGTATCTTGGCATAGCATGGGGTTTCGTTCTATTAAAAATAGTACAACTTAGATGCATTTTTAAGACCGTTCGTCCCAAAAAAGCCAATATTTTTCAAAATATTATGATTAATGTAAGCTTCGCTGCTTCAAAATGGACACAACTTCCGCTTTTTTACGTACAGAAACAGGAACCTCTGATCCATCTGTCATCAATAAAAAACCACCTTCTGACTTTAAATACGATTTAATTTTAGACACGGAAACTAAGTGTGATTGATGGGTTCTATAAAACCCTTTTGAGTGAAGCATCTGCTCAAACTCTTTCATGGATTTACTCACCATCGTTTTGGTTCCATCCAATTCATAGACAGTCGTATAATTACCATCTGCTTTAAGGCGCACAATATCTTTTACTGCTACTATCCTTAAATCATCTTGGGTACTTAAACTCAAAGTAAAGTTCTCTGAATCTGAAAGACTTTTTTGATTAGACGAAAACCTAGAGCGATGTTTCTCCACCGCTTTTTGAAGTAACGAAGGGTCGATAGGCTTCAACAAATAATCCACTGCATCGTGTTGGAAAGCTCTAATTGCGTGCTGGTCACTAGCCGTCGTAAACACAACAGACATCTTTCTATCCTCTAAAATATCCAGTAAATCAAAGCCTTCACCATCTGCCATATGAATATCAAGGAAGACTAGTTCCACATCTACTTTTTTCAACAATTTTAGCCCAGAAATAACACCATCTGCTTCACCTACAATATGCACCTCAGGGCAGTAATCTTCCAGATCTGCTCGCAAACTTGCTCGCGCTAAAGCTATGTCATCAATTATTACAGTATTAATCATGTCTATTATAAAATAGGTAAAAGTATTTTAACAAGGACCCCGCTTCCTACATAGTCCGCTTTATTTATTAAGCTGAATACATCCAAATCAGTTCCTGAATTGAGCAATTTCAATCGTTCTTGAATGAGATGTAAAGCTACGGACTGATGTGATTTTGATAAATTTTCTTGCATCCCTACTCCATTATCTTCTATCTCTACCTGAATTCTTGGTCCTTTCTGGCTAAATCGTATGTCAATCTTTCCACGATGCCCAATTCCTTTGAATGCATGCACAATCGCATTTTCTACAAAGGGTTGTATCATCATCGGAGGAATTAGGAATTGCTCATTAAATGCATCCTCCATTTCTATGGTAAAATCCCAGGTTCCTCCCTGAAGTTCTTGTTCAATTTCCAAATATGTTTTTAAATTTTGAATTTCTTCACTTACACGGATCTTGTCTGTTCTAGCATCATGAAGCATATTACGAATCCAACCTGATACTTTGGTAAGATATTGACGAGCCTGTTTATTCTCCCCTATGGCAATCATGCCTTTTACACCATTTAAAGCATTAAAAATAAAATGAGGATTCATTTGCAATTGTAGCGCTTTTTGTTCCAATTCCATTGTCTTTTTCTCCATTTGTAACTGACGGATTTTACGTTTCTGAATGGATGAGCGCCATCTATTTATAACCACTATTAAAACTAAGAGTCCTGCTAGTATGGCGCTTAGGTAGATAGCCCATACATTGGATCGCTCCTGCAATTTCTGTTGAACCATAATCGGTATAAATTCTTGTATAAACTCTGTTGAACCTGCCTTCAGTTTCAACTGAACTTCATAATTGCCTTCTAAGACATGTTTCCATTTTTGATTGGAGTCGTAACTATATTCCGATATTGAATTGCCATCCTTCAATTGCCAAGCATATTCAATGGCATTCGGATCATCCAAAAAACAGGCATCTACCTCCCATTGAACAGGAAAGTCTGTCGTTTCAAGAAAAATAGTATCGGATTTGAACGGAAACAACTGATACCTTTTTTCGTTTGCCGT
>JAHDFB010000076.1 GCA_020628475.1 Saprospiraceae bacterium
TGGATTATCTATTTGTTGCAGTGGGAGGAGGCGGATTAATCGCAGGAGTATCGTCTGTATTTCAATTACTTAGCCCCAAAACTAAAATAATAGCCGTTGAATCGAAAGGCGCACCATCTATGCAAAAAGCTTTGGAACATAGGAAACCTGTTTCTTTGGATACCATTGATGGATTTGCCGATGGTATTGCCGTCAAACGAATAGGAGAATGGCCGTTTCAAATATGTAAAGATCATATCGCCGATTCGATTGTAGTGGATGAAGGAGCAATCTGCTCAACGATCTTGTCCTTGTATAATGATGAAGCTATCGTCGTCGAGCCAGCAGGTGCTATCGGTGTGGCCGCCTTAGAACAGTATCGTTCAGTGATTGAAGGTAAGCATGTGGGCATCATCGTATGTGGCGGGAACAACGATGTCGCACGTACCGAAGAAATTCGTGAAAGAGCTTTACTATGGGAACGTAAAAAGCACTATTTCATCATCAAATTTCCGCAGCGTGCTGGAGCATTGAAAGAATTCCTCCATGTTTTAGGCCCAACTGATGATATCGCTCATTTCGAATATACCAAGAAGAACAATCGCCAGACAGGCCCTGCTCTGGTAGGTATTGAATTGAAATATAAAGAAGATTTTCAACCATTATTACAACGTATGAAGGCGCAGAATATTCACTTCGAACACCTCAATGATCGGCCTACTTTTTTTGAGTGGATTGTATAAAAAAAAAGAGGCTCCCCGTACAAAAGGAACCTCTCTCTCGAATGTATCATAAAACATGGGGGTGTTTTATGAGATTACAACTGCTTTATAAATTTCGATGGGATGTTTTTTTGTTCTTCCAGTTGTAAATTCAGAAAGTAAATTCCTGCATCCAAGCTGTGAATATCAATTTGTTGTGAAGTAGATAGTGTTCCTGTTTGAACCATCTTTCCAGTAATATCCATGATTTGATATGGAATTGCTTCGGAATGGTCCTTTGTAGCTTCTACCTGAATGTATTCCTTTGCAGGATTAGGGTGAATCGCCACTTGTAGTAGTTCAAATTCTTTAGTTGGAACGGTGATTAAGTTGGTGTACTCTAATTTTAAAGAAGATCCTTTCTCCGCATGAGAGGCTTTCCATTTATTAGCACCAGCTACATTTTCTAAAGCAAAAGTATGACTCAATACACCATCTTCTAAGGCTTCTATTTCAATGGAGAATAGCGTTTCATCGGCATCGAAAGAAATTCCACCAAACTCTGCTTCTACAAAACCTAACCAACGGAATCGCGCTACATTATTGTTAATATCCGCTTCTGGATCAAAACTATAGCTTTCGATTTTTGAGCTGATATTGGTGACACGGTATTCCGCTGTTTCTGCCGGAAATTGTACATTCGCTACAACTAGATCAATCAATTCACTGGATCGTACTTCAACCGTGTAAAACTCCCCTTTATTCAAGACAATGTCAGCCGCTTTCAAAACATCTTTTTCATCTTCTGGAACGAGTTGTTCATAACTTAAATCGACATCGCCCATTTTTATCCCTCGGAAGGTATAAGAAGGATCATCGCCAAGAACGATGAATTCATCGTAGTCCATCGGAACAACATTGTCCTGAAAATCATAGTCCGCATCGGTGAATACCCAAGATTTCTCAAAATCAAATTCACCAATCATAGCTTTTTCAATTTGTACCAAATCCAATGTGGTTAGTTGTCCACTACCATTGACATCCGCTGCCAACAATTGTTCTCCTTTGAAAGAAATGGCTCCAAGAATAAACTCACGAATTAATAGCATATCGATATCATCCACACCATTAAGCTGATCATCCATCAGTACCGGACTGATCATGATGCCAGGGCCACTTGAAATGTCAGCACATCCATTATCACCCGTGGTAGTTCCCCACACAATCTCAACATCTTTGACAGGATTAAATTCAAAATCATCCACACAAATCGTATAAGGTTGTGCTTGAGCAGTGATCGTAATATCACTCCAACAAGAATTACCCGTATTAGGGTCTGTCACGGTTACTACATAACTATTGCCATCCTGCGTATCGTCAAAAGTACATCCGACCGGATTTCCATCTGCATCTGTACAGGCCACTGTAAATTGATCTATACATGGATACGGTCCACCGTCTAAAATCATGTCTGGCGTGACTTGTACTGGACCCGCAAATACATTGATTTCGACATTGGCGTTGCAAGCAAGTGCTGAAACGTAAGTATAATCAATATATACATCAACAACGACCATGTTCGTGTTGCCGCTTTCATCTTCTACGGTCATTGTAACCTCCGTTGGATTATCACTGGAGCAAGTAAGCCATTCTGGGGAGTAGGAAAATGTGACGGGACTACAGTTGTCGTAACTGCCATCATCTAAATCTCCACTAAAGAAAAAATGTTCACCCCAAGGGTCCAGACTTACCGTTACATCCACATCACCGACAGCAACCGGAGCTAACTTATCTTCGATATTAATTAGGCCGGTGCAAGAAGTGACTACAGAACCACCGACATACGCTTCTGCCAAGTATTCGATAGGCGTACCGATGTCATCACATGTCGCCATGGAAGGTGTCACTACAATAGAATCGATCTGACCCGTATAGGATTCAATCACTACATCAGAGTCGATCATGACAACACCAGTTGGGTCAACGGTGGCATTAATGTCTGTAATGCAGTAGAGCGTCTGCCCTTGTAATTGGAAGGCCCCTGATAAAAAAAGTATAAATAGTATAAGATTTGTTTTCATAATAATTTTAAATTAATGAATACCATAGCGACAACTAAGGCCTATATTGCCAATCTGGAATTCTGATATAAGTGTATTTTCTTTATGTAAAATGCGATGCATGCTACTCATATACTGAGCTTGTATTCCTATGGATGTGTTTTTATTTACTTGATAATTTATTTGTACACTGGCGTGCCCTTGAATATTTCTGAAGGCAGAAGGCAGTGCATTTTCTATTTTTTCAATGGTCCAGTCATCAGCCAGATAGGATCCTCGAGTACGTGAAGATAGTTTATAATCGATACCTGCACCGATTTGACCATTCAAACGTCCTTGTCGAAAGAATCGATATTTTAGTCCAGACTGCAGGGTGTAATGATTGGTATAATTATACCATACGCCTGTAATTTGAGAATGAATATATTCACGTACTTCACCAGAAATCTCTTCCTGAAAACCATATTGATCGATTAGTATCTGATCGATCCCTTCTGAATTCGTTTGCTCTTCGTTAGTAGTAAAATGGTATGCTGTTCTATAAACCAATTGAGCATGCATGACAGAAGTGTAGACGCTCCATTTCGGTGTTAGCTCATATTCCGCACCAACCGATGCAAAATAACCTGGCATGGATTGACTGATATCCCGTCGTAAGACATCCAAACCTGCTTCGCCATCCACGGTAGTGGTTTTATTAAAGTGGTAATTACCACCAAACTGTAAGGTCAAAAACAGCTGTTTAGAGGCAGCTTGAGTGGCAGGTACAACCACGGAAACTTGAGTCACGAAATCGTTATTGATCGGTGTTAAATCATCTTGTTTCAATAATTCAGAATAGAGAATAGTAGCTCTTTCCGTCGGAGAAGAAACTACATTCTCTGATTCTGAAGCTTGCTGTAAATTGGGTACACGAGCATAGTAATTTGGGGAAATTACGGCGCTTGTAGAAACTGGTAAAATCGACTGGTTATTAGGACTGTTCAAAGGATTCAATGGCTTGTTTTCGTTCGTGTTCAATTCAGCATTTGTAACAACGGTTTTGGTATTAGCAGTATAAGGATTTACGGTGTTTTCTTCTATGTTATTTAATGAGTTATTTATTTTAGTTGGATTATGATTGGTTGATTTTGTATCGTTTTCTGTAGACATTGCAAGGCTAGGTGTTTCGGTACCTTCTTTCGTAGGATTCGCAACATAAGTCGAGTTCGAATCTGTTTGGATATAGTAGACGCCTACCATACCCACAGCCACTAGAAGTCCTAAGAAAAAGAAAATAAACCCTCGTTTTTTCTTTTTCGGCGGAACATGATCCTGAAGTGATTCCCAAAGTGCATTGGAATCAACTTGAATTTTCATGTCACCCAGATTTTCTTTAATCCACTTTTCGTGTTCGCTCAAAGCCATAATAATCCTTGTCTTTTAATAATAATGAATGCAGTTTTTTTCTTGCACGAGACAGACGCATTCTACAACTCGTCTCTTTTAATCCTAGTAATTCAGCAATTTCTTTATAACTGAATCCTTCTATGATGTAGAGGTTAAATACAATCCGATACTCTTCTGGCAACGAATTGATCTTATCCAACACCGCTTTTTCTTCCAATTGTTGAATCGCCACCGGCTCTTCTGTCAATTGTTCGATTTGGTCCTCAAAAATCATGGTCAAAGAACTCACATTACTTTTTTTCTTGCGCAGTTCTTTCAACGAAGAAGTAACGGCAATACGCTTCAACCATCCCTCAAAACTTCCCAGTGCTTGATATTTTTGAATATTCCTAAAAATGGTAATAAAGCATTCTTGTAAAGCATCCTTAGCCGCCGTCTCATCCTTCATGTAACGCATACATATGCCCATGAGGGTAGGAGAGTACTTGTGAACCAATAGTTCAAAAGCCTTAGAATCTCCTTTTTGACAGAGTTTTATAAGTTGCTTTTCCTTCAAGTCAGTTTTTATCGTTTAAATTGGAATTCACCATTTAAAAACCTATATCCAACGTTCTCCTGACCGATCGACTCGATCCAGAATAAACCTTTAAATTTTCCTTTTACATAGCCGCCCATATCTTCGCCATACTGGGTGATCACAAATTCTTCAAATCCACATCCGCTCGAACTCGTAAAACAATTAAGACGATATCCATCTCCCAAAAACGCATCGAACAATTCTATATTCGCCTTTGTATCTCCTATGAAACCATCCATGTCAAGTTCGAAGCGCAATGAGAGGGTAGCACCGTTGCTTTCTGATCCTGTCACGGTTGTCAAATCATCCACGATGATGTAATTGATATCCGTAAATATTTTATGATTTCCTTCGATGTGAAATACCAAATATTCATCATTGATACCGTCACAGAAATATTGACGTCCTAAGCGAGTTTCTTCTTTGATATCAACGGTTACAGCACTGGACTGGTGGTTAAAGTCTGTACTGTACAATGAAAATTCGGCCTTTTTATCTTCTGCTTCTACGAGATAAATGGCTGCATTGGATTCTAGGTAGAAGACCTGCGATGCCGTTTCAGATTCTAATAATAGTAGACCATCTTGAACCTTTTCATCCGAACAATCACGTAAATCGGCATCGAGTTTTCGTAATTGATTAGTACTAAAATCCAGATTGATGGAATACGCTTCCGTGCCTACAGCAAATGTTTTTTGCCCCAGTTCAACGCTCGTATTGCGCACCTCTGCTCGAAGCTCAGCATTCGAAGGAAGGTGTACGATGGCTCGATTATTACTACTCAATCGTTGACGTGTCGTTAGTTGATCATCGATATTATAGAGTACTTCTAGTCCTTGAATTTTCTTATTGGAAACAGTCTCAAGCTCCACATATCTAGAGGCTAAGCTTTCCCCAATAGCATAATAGCCACTGATGTATTGGAAGTTGGAATCGATTTCTTTCCAATAACCGGCGGCGACGTCAAAGAAATAAAGTGTTTGATTCGAAGACCAAGTCAACTTTTCAAATGGAATGAACACATCTTGGTGTTCTTCTCCAGAAATTCCTAGAATAAACACGTCCTGTACATCTAGATATCGATTTTGTTGAAATGCATCACGATGAAGAAATTGTGGTATCAATCTGTGATCTTGATGATTCGTTGGGTCCAGATATTTAGTTAGAATTTCTACCGTTCCATCATAGATACCAGCAGGTTTATTCAAAGCTTGTGCTTCCAGAGTAAAGTCAAGGCCATCTCGAAGCTCAATATCGATGGACATATCACTGGTATATTCGTAGGTTTTAAAGGCGGATGGAATGTATAGATCATGATAGTTGATCGTGTTTTCAAGATTTTGAAGAGGTACACCTAGAAGCATACCACTCGGATGAGTATAATGCAATACTTCATAATATTTATTGATATTCTCTGCTTCAAAATAGAAATAAGGGAGTTCCGTTGGCTTATTCATACCAGAAAACTCGATGTCAATATCAGAGATCAATTGACCATACTCATCATGGACCTGACCGACCACTTTCGTTTCAGCCACAAATACTTCAGGAACCTCAACGATTTTATCCTCTACAACCACTTCACGATCCTCGTAACAGGAGGTGAGTAAAAGCGTGAGTAATAATATGTAGGTTGTAAATTTCATACGTTTTAATTCTGTACGACTACTAAATCCTTCTAATATCCGAATTGTAACAGGGAGACACAATTATTTTTTAAAATTTATTCGTTGACCGGAAAGATTGGCTAAAGGGAGTGGTTTATTTGGGCGATCCCCTGTTGCACAGGGGCGGAGTTCTCCGGGTTTCACATTCGTTCATCACGCCGGTCGGCGTGACAAGCCCTCCGAGTTCCTATCGCTGAACTATCGTTCTCTTAGCTAGAGAAAGATCTTTGAAGATATGCCCGATATTCTTGCGTGAGTGATAGGAACGGAATGCTCGCAGCTCGCAGAGCGAGAACATTGGTAGTGGATAGCACGACCTCTGTTGATATAGTTTTTGGTCTTGCTACAGATCTTTGGTGTGACTTGTTATTATCAGGATGAACAACAGGTCTTTTGCAGAGGGCACGCCCTAAAAAAACATGAAATATCAAATGGAACCTTTTGGCGAATACACGGTGTCGTACAATAGCTCGTTATATAACTTGGGAGGCCACGAGTTGCTCCACATTGGGGTGATCCTGAGCGCCGTTTTCGAGGCGTTCTTCTATCGTGACGTTCAGACTGACCATGGCAGGATCGTAGTTGATTTGCTGGAGATTCGGTGTTTGATTGTCCGAAAGTACAGCGAGTGAGATCATCTTTCCATCTTTGTCGCCCCACAATTGATAGCATTGGTTGGCTGGCAAGGTAGGCAGTTGCGCGGTGTAGAGTATAGTTGATTTGCTTGGATCACAAAAGAAAACAGCTTCGAAATCTGGTGCTTTATTATTGCCTTTTAGCGCCACACGGGTGGTGTTTACCTTCAGTAGCTGACTGCGTTCTGCATACAATTGATTGACCTGCGTTTGCTGATCAGCACAATCTTTTTCTAGTTGCGCATACGCTGCTTTCGTATCCTTCAGGTTTTTCTGAAGTTGATGTTGCTTGAAAAATAAATAAAATGAAGCGACGCCTAATAATCCTGCTAAGATCCACGCTGTGGGTATATTCCAAGAGCGGGTTTTCTGTGCCGTATTTTCTTGAATTTCCTGGAGAATTCGTTGTTTAGTATTGGCAGGTGGTTGGACAGCCTGACTTTGAGCCATGATTTCCAAAGAATCTTGCAAGTTTTCATAGGCTTCGCGCACCTCAGGAGATCGGGCAATCCATTGTTCCACGAGCTGATTTTCTTCCTTGGATAGATTTCCGAGGATATAGAGTTCCAACTGACCACTTTCCAAAAACGCTTGTACCTGCTTATCCATGCCCCAATATTAATAAAATAGCGATGAAAGAAGGTTCGTGGTATAGATGTCGAAGTTCACGCATAGCTATCCGAAGACGTGTTTTGATCGTTCCGAGTGGTATGCCTGTCTGTTCGCTCATCTCTCGTTGCGTCAAACCATCAAAGAACAGGGATTGGATCACTTCCTTATATTTTGGCTCTAATGAATTTATTTTTTGTTTTAATTCATTGGACTGCAACATGGACTCGCTTTTATAGGCTGATACGAAGCTGGCGTCCTGTTGGATTTTTTCAGTGGGTCTTTTTTTAATTTTTCGGTATGCATCTACCGCACTATTTCGAGTAATTTGATAAACCCAGGTGAATAATTTTGATTTAGAAGCATCATATAGATGGCCTTTTTTCCAGACTTTGACCATTACTTCTTGTAAAGTATCTTGCGCTATTTCCTCGTCTTTCACGATATTCAAGATCAATCCATACAAGCTCCCTGCCCAACGATCATAGATCAATTCGATGGCTTTCGCATTTTTGTTTTGAAGCAGTGAAATAATATGTTGATCGTCTGTATTCAATCTTTTAACATTTTTTTAAGAAATAGCCGAAATCCAAATTCAAAATGCCTTCGTAAAAGTCATAAATCATTCGCCGGATATCGGTATAACTTTAAAATGTAATATTATGACAAAGAAATTGTTTATTTCAAGCCTGCTTTTTTTCGTTTTCGTTCTAGCATCGAATGCTCAGTGTAATTCCAATAAGCATCATAACAGAGCGGTTAAATCGGCCTATGAGCATAAATCGGATATTGTGGATATTGCGGTTAGTCAAGATGCTTTATCAACCTTAGTATTGGCTGTTAAAACGGCTGATTTGGTCGAAACTTTGAAGAGTGACGGACCTTTCACAGTCTTTGCACCAACCAATGCCGCTTTTGCTAAAATCGACACAAAAACCATTGAGAGCTTATTGAAGCCAGAAGGAAAAGATCAATTGACAAAAATTTTAACCTATCATGTGGTCGCTGGGGAATTTTCTGCAAAAGATATCGTCAAAGCGATCAATATAGCGGGTGGAGAATTTGTGATTCAGACGGTCAGTGGAGACAAATTAACGACTCGTTTAAGTGGAGATACGGTTATTTTAGAAGATGAAAATAAGCGCGTATCGGCTGTTTCGAAAACGGACATTGAAGCCTCTAATGGCATCATTCACGTCATTGACACGGTGGTACTTCCAAAATAAGGAGGATAAATGGAATAGGAGTTGGAAAATCCCAACTCCTTTTTTCATAGAAATCCGTAACATTGCCATGAAAATTATTCATCTCTATGAAATATCTATTCATATGCCTATTCCTTCCCCTTATATCTATTCATGCACAAAGCTTTCAGCTTCAAGAAGGGGATTTACTGTTTCAAGATTTAGATTGCGGTTCTTTTTGTGAGGCCATTGAAAAAGTAACGATTGGTTTTGGAGGTGCGGATATGTCCCATGTGGCCATGGTTGTCAAAGTGACGAATAACGGCATAGAATTGATCGAAGCGAATGGCCATGGGGTGGTCATTACAGCATTGGATAGCTTTTTGCTGCGATCGTTGGACAGTCATGGACATCCCAAAGTAATGGTAGGACGTCTGCAGGAGCGTTATCAGAACTTGATTCCGCAGGCTATCCTTTATGCTCATTCTAAATTGGGCGCTTCTTATGATGATGTGTTTGATATACATAATGATCAGTACTACTGCTCGGAACTGATTTATGAAGCTTTCAAGGAGACGCGTACGAAGGATGGAGATGATTTATTTCAATTAAGTCCCATGACCTATATTGATCCGGATACGCAGAAAACTTTTGAGATTTGGAAAAGGTATTTTAAGAATTTGGATATAGCCATTCCAGAAGGAGAGCCCGGATTAAATCCTGGATCGATGTCAAGATCTGAGGCTATTGAAATGGTTCATTTTTATGGTATATTGGGCAATATGGATACCGGATACTTCAATAAATCTTCAGAAAAATGAGAATAGAATCGTTGTTATTTATCGCAATACTATGTTTCACCTCCGCTTGTACTAATATTAAATACGATGAAAATACTTGGAGAGAATACCTTGGTACGTGGCAATCTTTGGACGGTCATGAGGTCATCATTTCGATCGAGGAAGATGTCCGAACGGGGAGAGTCTGGGAGCAACACGCTTTGACCAAGATCAAGGACCTTGGGACCTTCGATACTTTGCCACCATATTATTTCGTGGATGGCACTTGGACTTGGCAGCTTGGGCCATCGGAAAAACAACGTAGGGAATGGGAGAAAACCAATGAGGAAGTGCAGGACGGACTCCCTATCTTTAATGTACATCCATTTGATCAATTTATGTATCGTTCTCAAACAGTCAAAAATCCAGATATCAATGCGCCTGGACATGCTCGATACATCGACAAGCTGAGCTACATTTCTTTGATTCATCCAGACACCTTGATCCGTCGCAACAAGGATAATCCGGATGTGAAGTGGCTCAGGCAGCGAGAGTGAAGAAAGTTGGTTCATTGAAAAATCGTCCATTAATACACACTATAAATGAAAAAGTTTAATCCTAACAGACGCCGCCGAAAATCATTGCGATTGAAAGGCTATGACTATTCCCAAAAGGGTTTATATTTCGTAACGATTTGTGTACAAAATCGAGCCTGTTTATTTGGCGATATTCAAAATGGGGTAATGCATTTAAATGATGCGGGAACCATGATTGAAAAATGGTATTACGAATTGGAAAATAAATTTCCAGATATACAATGTGGAACGCATGTTGTGATGCCGGATCATTTTCATTGTATTATACATAACGTAGGTGCCAACCTTGGTGTGGGCACCGATGTTTTAGGGTCAACATCGTCCATTGATTCGAATTTTGTTGGGATATCGAGCGAACACGTAGGTTCGCCCCTGTATCGGGTGATACAATGGTTTAAAACGATGACGACCAACGAATATATACGTAAGGTAAAAACGGATAATTGGCCCCGTTTTGATCGTAAATTATGGCAGCGTAATTATTGGGAACATATCATTCGTAATGAACGAGCACACCAAAACATTTCGAAATATATTTTGAACAATCCATTGAAATGGAAGGGTGATACATTGAATAGGAAATAAATTGAAAAATGATATTACGAATTGGGAAATAAATTTCCAGATATACCATGTGGAACGCATGTTGTGATGCCAGATCATTTTCATTGTATTCTGCATAACGTAGGTGCCAACCTAGGAGTGGGCACCGATGTTATAGGACCGACATCATCCATGGATTCGAATTTTGTTGGGATATCCGGCGAACACGTAGGTTCGCCGCTGTATCGGGTGATGAATTGGTTTAAAACGATTACGACCAACGAATATATTCGTAAGGTAAAACGGATAATTGGCCCCGTTTTGATCGTAAATTATGGCAGCGTAATTATTGGGAACATATCATTCGTAATGAACGAGCACACCAAAACAATCCGAAAATGAGGGCATAAAAAAAGCCTTTCAACCAAGTCGAAAGGCTTTTATTTTTAAGTGCACCACGTATTAATTCATCGAGAAAGTTGGTTGGAAGTTATCCGACTTCTGACGAAGTTTGATGATTCCTTTGTCTTTAATTTGACGTACTCTTTCTCGGGTAAGTCCCATGTGCGTTGCAATCGAGTCTAATGTCATCGCATGTTTACGGTTGATACCGTAATACATAGAAATGATCGTTGCTTGACGCTCTGGTAACATACTTAATAAGTGAGCAATTTCGATTTTTTGCGAATCTTTTACTGCTAATTCAAAATCCGGAGAATCTAATGATTCGTCCATTAATAAGCTACCTAATGATCCATCTCCATCATCGTTAATCGGCGCATCGAGTGATTTACATCTGTGGTGATTGGCAATCGAGTTCTGGATAACATCTTCTGTCAAACCAGTTGCTTCAGCCAATTCTTCCACGGTTGGAATACGCTCCTCTAATTGATAGATTTCATCGATTGTACTTTGAACTTTCGTTCCAATCGATTTTAGATTCAGTGGTAAACGGATTTTTCTGGATTTTTCGTTGACAGCCTGTAATATAGACTGACGAATCCACCAAACAGCATAAGAGATAAATTTGAATCCTTTTGTTTCATCGAATCTTTTTGCAGCAGTAATTAACCCCACATTTCCTTCATTAATAAGGTCTCCTAATTTTAGGCCTAGGTTTTGATACTTCTTTGCAACAGACACTACGAAACGCAAGTTGTGAGAAACAATCTTCGCTAATGCATCTTCATCACCATTTTTCAAAGATTGAAATAACTTGATCTCCTCTTCTGGAGTCAATACATCAAACTTCGAAATCTCTGTAAAGTACTTTTCAATTGATTGTTCGTCACGTCTCGTGATTGTACTAGTAATCTTTAGTGCTCTCATGTAATTCTGTATATTTAATAATTATTCTAAAAAGAATATTGCTTCCTATTTTTCCATCTCAATATATGAGACGATCAGTTTTGCAATTACCCTCATTCTACACTGTGTTTTTTTACACTAATAAAGTTAATTGCAAAGCCTGCACCAAAAAGTCCTCAATGTAAAGACTTTTCGTAATATGTAATAATATCTATATGTAAAATATTGATATTACCTGCGTAAAATGCAATTCGGCTACTAAAAGTTCCAATAAGTTCATCTTTTTTGAAACTTTTTTAGCATTTAGTCAATAAGTTGTTTTGTAATGATATGGATTTCGAAATAACAGCCAATCCTCAACGATAATAACGTACTGAATACCGTTTTCGTTCCTTCAAGTCTAAGATTTTATTGAATCCATTATTTTTGAAGCCAATTTTTGGCCATTGAGCATACTGGCATTCAAGGACCCATTGGTCATATAATCTCCGGTAAACCACATATTATCTTTCCGATGGATTGTCGGATGATACGAAACCTTGGATTGTGTGGGCAAAGCATACTCAATTTTTTGTACATCCAATAATTCCCAATTCTCCGCTGACGAAAACCATGAAGTTGCTTCTTTTTTTAGTGTATTCTCTAGATTGTCAGGTGTTTTATCTCCTATTAAACTCATTGAAATGAGCTGCTTACCATTCGAATAAGCATCGGATATATTATTGATTTGACACAGATTGTTGATCCACTGCCCCTTAGCAGGATTTAAGGCGATCAGCGGTTCCTTGTAGATGGATTCTTCCGCCAGGAAGTGAACATGTGTTGTACTGACAAAAGTTGATTTAATATCTATGGACGAGCCGGAAATAAATGCATTCGGTGGGGTCGTCCATAAAATATGTTCTGCTCGAATCGTATCTCGCTCTTTAGAGTGGATGTGTTGACCATCGATCTTTGCCACTCGATGGTTGAAAAGCACGCTGTCCGTTCCGACTCGATGCCAAAGTTGACGCGGAATTTCTTGCATACCCTTTTGGGGGAGCGCAGCGACACCCTCCGAAAACATCTTAAAAACAAAGGAAAACATGCGACTACTGCTCTGTAACTCTTTCTCTAGAAAAATACCTCCAAAAAATGGTTTGAAAAACTGCTGAATTATTTCTTTACTAAAGCCAAAATCCTCCAAAAAACGAAGCGTACTCTGTTCGGATTCTTGAAAAATGGAGCTGATATCCTTGGCTTTCATCGCTCTACTCAAGCGCAACATATTCAATTTGTCTCTCCAAGATCCAACACCTGAAAATAGGGTGGGAAACATATAATCTAGTTTGCGTAAAGGATCACCGATTTTTTCATGTTTGCCTTGATTCTTTAGAATAAGTGCGCCTGGATCAAAATGTTGAAGGTTTAATTCCTCGTAGTTCAATAGTTTTTTTGCCTGTGGATAGGCCGTCAATATGACTTGGAAACCTCTGTCCAATATGTAACCGTCTATGTTTTTAGACCGTACACGTCCACCGACTTCGTTTTCTGCTTCTAAGATTTTAAAATCAATTCCTGCGGATTGTAGTTCAATGGCGGCTGATAAACCTGTGATTCCAGCACCAATAATTGCTACTTGGGTGTCCATTTAGTTAAAGTTAGAGCGTTTCGAGAACAAATTCTTATCGTTTTTACACAACTAAATATTTAATAAATTGTTCACGAATTGTATACGATAATCGCATTGAAAAAGAAAGCCGTCATAATTGGAGCCGGAATTGCCGGAATTGCTTCTGCCATCAGACTTGCCGTCAAGGGTTATGAGGTATCTGTGTTTGATAAAAATGATCGTCCAGGAGGGAAATTGACGGACTTTCGTTTAGGGAAATATCGATTTGATTTTGGTCCATCCTTATTTACGATGCCCCAATATGTTAACGAATTATTCCATTTGGCTGGTAAAAATCCTGAAGATTATTTCCATTATCAACCAATGGAGGAGGCCTGTCGTTACTTTTATCCTGATGGCACTCGTTTTATAGCCTATACGGATGAGGATCGATTTATGGAAGAGGCCGTGGAGACATTTGATATTGAACTGGGGGATTTACAACAGTTTATGAAATCCAATAAGCGAATTTTTCAGAATGCTGGAGAAATCTTCTTGGAA
>JAHDFB010000077.1 GCA_020628475.1 Saprospiraceae bacterium
CCAATCAGGCATAAAATGAAAAAAAGGCCATCTCAATGTGAGACAGCCTCTTTTTATTCATTATAGCTTCGTTGCTTCTGCGATAGCGATAGTATCCGCCGCGACAGCGGTCATGACCGAAGGGAATGATGAAACGGAGGATAGCGCGGACCGAAGGTATCGCCCCATTCTTAACCCGCCGCTTGCTTAATACGATCAAAGGCTTCTAAACCTGCATGCAAACGTTTGACAATCTCTTCTTTACCCAGCAAAGCCATCATCGCGAATACATCCGGCCCTTTCATCGTACCAGAGGTAGCCACGCGCACAAATGGCAATATATTTCCAAAACTGAGTTCGTTTCCTGTAATATATCCCTTGATGACCTCTTGTAATTGATCGGTCGTCCAATCTTCTACCTCCTCGATCAATCCAAACAACTCCTTTACAGGTGGAATATTATTTTCTTTCCATTTCTTGCGTACCGTCTTTTCATCGTAGTCAAAACGATCGGTAAAAAAGTATGGCGCTTTCGTGTAAAATTCAGGTAGAAGCGTAACACGCTCTTTCATCAACTCGATACATCCCAAAGCAAAATCATCCGACACCTCTACATCATTTGATCTCAATATATCTTGTACAGTAGGCAATAAATCCTCATTGGCCTTAGACATAATATATTGCTGATTATACCACTTCGCCTTATCGATATCAAATCGGGCTCCTGCCTTGACGATGTCTTTCAAATCAAAAGCCTCCACCAGTGCTTCTAAACTAAAGATCTCCTGCTCCGTCCCTGGATTCCAACCAAGAAAAGCCAAGAAATTCAAGGTCGCTTCTGCATCAAATCCAAAATCTTTAAATCCCTCAAAGGAATCTTCTTCCGTCTGGCCTTTCCAAGAAAGTGGGAAAACTGGAAATCCAAACTTAGCACCAGCACGCTTGCTCAACTTACCTTTACCGGTAGGATTCAGGATCAAGGGTAAATGCGCAAATTGTGGCATACTCGATTCCCATCCCAATGCCTGATATAACAATACGTGATGCGCAGTACTAGACAACCATTCTTCTCCCCGAACAACATGACTGATCTTCATCAGATAATCATCGACAATATTGGCCATATGGTAGGTAGGCATACCATCCGCTTTCAGTAAGACCTTATCATCCAATTGTGTGGTATTAAAACGCACTTCTCCCCGAACAATATCATGAAATACGACATCTTGATCTGGCTCCAAAAGCAATCGAACAACGACATTTTCTCCTAATTCCAATAAGCGATCTACTTCCGATGCCTCAAGGGTCAGACTATTTTTCATGGTCATTCGAGTCGATGCATCATATTTCGGCGAGTGTACACCCTGCGCTTCAAATCGTTGGCGCATTTCGGCTAACTCATCTGACGAATCAAAGGCATAATAAGCATGACCCGACGCAATTAATTGATCGGTATATTGCTTATACAAGGCCTTCCGTTCGCTCTGCCGATAAGGACCAAAATCACCTCCTTTGGCAGGACTTTCATCAAATTCTAAACCCAACCACTCTAATGAATCGATAATATATTGTTCTGCTCCTTCTACATATCTACCTTGATCTGTATCTTCTATTCTCAAAACAAAGGTTCCTCCATGCTTACGTGCATACAGATAATTGTATAAAGCCGTACGAACACCTCCGATGTGTAAAGGTCCTGTGGGACTAGGGGCAAATCTTAATCTTACCTGATTCATTTTTTATAAAATTTTAGAGCGCAAAAGTAATAACAAGCCGTCAATATCCGTACTTAACGCTCCATTAACATTAATTTTCTCAAACATATGAACCGAATAGTACCCGTTTTTCGTTAAAGCTCTATACTTTTGATATTATGAAAGGACTTCGATACGTTTTGGTTTTATCCTTTATTTGCTTTTTGACGGCAATTTCTGCTCAAAATTCTCAATTGGCGCGTCAATATTATTCGACCGGAGAGTATGAAAAAGCTGGAGAGATTTATCAAGCGCTTTATAAAAAATCAAAAAATGCGACCTATTTTTCGTATTATATCAAATGCCTCATTGCACTAGAAGATTATAGTCGCGCGGAGAAAATGATTCAAAAAGAAATCAAACGTAAGCCGTCGCCAAATCTATATGTGACCTATGGAGATCTCTTTGAAATGCAGTCCAAAACCGAGGAAGCGAACAAACAATACCAGAAGGCCATTGCCGCCGTCCCGAATAAATCGCATCTGATCAGTCAATTGGCCAATGCTTTTCTGCGAAGTACCAAATACGATTTGGCCATTCAGACCTACGAGAAAGGAGCTGAACTCTTGAAGGACGAAAATGTATTTGCCTATAATCTGGCCGATCTGTATCGTAGAAAAGGAGATATCCATAATATGATCAACTCCTATTTACTATCGATTGAAAAAACACCAGCAAGACTCAATAGCGTGCAAAATATCTTGGGTAGAGATTTGGATGAAGACGGGTTTGCTTTGTTAAAAGAACAGCTCCTAGCAAAGATTCAGCAGAATCCGAAGCTTATAGAGTTTCCCGAACTCTTACAATGGATGTACACCCAACAAAAAGAATACAAAAAAGCACTGCGACAAGCCACTGCGCTTGACCTTCGATTAGATGAAGATGGTTCGCGGGTCTATAATTTAGCCAGTATCGCTGCCAATGCCGGAGAATACGATGTGGCTATCAGCGGCCTGCAGTATATACTAGATAACAAGCCAAATTCTACCTTGGCGCTCCGAGCGAAGGAAGCCATCATGACCAATAAGCGTAAGAAAATTACGCAGAATTATGATTATACGCTTGAAGATTTAAGATCGCTTGAAACCGAATATGAAGATTTTCTCGCAGATAAAGGTAAGAACGCCAATACCGCTTTGATCATGGCGAATCTTGCGGAATTAGAAGCCATTTACCTCAATGATTTGGACAAATCCATCTCCATATTAAATGAATTGATCCAGATTATCGGCGTCAATAAATACGTACTCAATAATGCCAAATTGGATCTAGGAGACTACTATCTGATGCAAGGAGAAATCTGGGAATCAACCCTACTCTATTCGCAGGTAGACAAAGATCTAAAAGAGGCTTTTCTTGGTGAAATGGCCCGTTTCAAAAATGCTAAATTGTCTTACTACAATGGAGATTTCGAGTGGGCGCAATCACAATTTGATATCCTCAAGGCCAGTACTTCCAAAATGATTTCAAATGATGCCATCGACCTATCCGTGTTTATTACGGATAATCTGGGCTTGGATTCTATAGCAACGCCGATGGAAATGTATGCAAGAGCAGAGTTACTCCGTTTCCAAAACCGCTTCGAAGAATCATTCAACACGCTGGATTCGATCAGCACCAACTATCCGGATCATGGCTTGACGGACGACATTCTATATGCGAAGGCACAGTCCTATGCAAAGTTGAAGAACTACGATTTAGCCGTCACCAATTATGAACGAATTATTTCGGATTTTGCCGAAGAAATTCGTGCCGACAATGCCATCTATGAATTGGCACTTTTACATGAATATCAGCTAGGAGATATCGAACGTGCCAAGGAACTCTACGAAAAACTCTATCTGGAATATTCCAATAGTACCTTCGCTATCGAAGCTCGAAAAAAATTCCGAAAACTAAGAGGCGACGAAATATGAATCTGCCCTTTCATATAGCGAAACGCTATCTATTCGGAAAAAAAAGTACCAATGTGATCAATGTCATCACAGGTATCTCAGTATTAGGGATTACCATCGGAACGGCCGCACTCATTCTCATATTAACAGTGTTCAATGGTTTGGAAAATCTGATTTCTGGATTTTTCAACTCCTTCAATCCTCCTCTAAAAGTAACACCTATCGAAGGTAAATCTTTTCATGAAGATTCTATCAATTACCAGGCCATCATCGCACTCGAAGAGGTAATGAGTATTTCAAAAACCTTGGAAGAATTGGTTTTGTATGAGTATGACGGAATTCAGGAAGTTGGATATATGAAGGGGGTTGATGCATCCTTTAATAAGGTTAATAAGATCGATTCAGTCATTCGAAAAGGACAATTTCAACTCATCGATGGCGAAACAGATATGGCTATTTTTGGTACGGGATTGGCCAACAAACTCAATATATCCGTTCGAAAGTCGATATACCCTATTCGAGTTTTTGCACCAGCTAGAGGAAATAGCATGATGGGTGCCAAGCCCTATAATTCACAGTTTGTTTATCCTTCAGGCACTTTTTCTGTACAGAGTGAGGAAGATAATAAATATGCCATTGCGTCCTTGGAGTTTCTTAGAGCATTGCTTGGAACGCGCGACAAGGTCGGCAGTTTGGAAATAGCCGTAGCTGACGGATACGATATCAGTTCGGCAAAATCTAAGATTCAGGCAATTATAGGTGACCGGTTTGAAATTCGCGACCAATATGAACAAGACGCTTCGTTTCTTCGGGTAATGCAAATTGAAAAATGGTTGAGTTATGCCATAGCTTGTTTCACATTATTGCTCATTGCTTTTAATATGGTGGGTGCCCTGTGGATGATTGTGCTAGAAAAGAAAAAAGACCTGTCCATATTATCTTCGTTGGGCATGCGCAAGCAAGATATCGAAAAGATCTTCCTTTCTGAAGGCGTCTTAATTGCCTGTATCGGATTCGTATTGGGATCGATCATTGCCATCATCATTTATTTCTTGCAAGTCAACATTGGTCTAGTTCCGATTCCAGAAGGGTCCATCATCGATACCTATCCTGTCAAAATACGTTGGACCGATTTTATTTATGTATTTATTACGGTGATTTCTATCGGATTTATTGCAAGTATTTTACCGGCCAAACGCGCTGGTAATACGGCTTCGTTGATACGCGAAGTGTAGGGAAAAATATAGTTATTTGTATATGGGCATATCCCTTTTTCTTCCACTACGTTCCAGAAATACGGGTCGGGCTGTCCATGATTGCATCCTTACTCCTTCGTCGTAAGGAGACTCGTTCCTCGTCTCATTACCATCCCTTATGCGTGTATTTCTCACATTATTCTATTATTCTAATCATTCTAACCGATTGCACATGTTTCCATCAACTTGCTCACTTCCAGCAAAAAGTAAAAAACAATTACTAATTTAGGCCCATGGCAGCACAATCAATTGGTACCAATTCCTCTATTATCCTTCTGTATGTATTCATTTTTCTTGGCTTAGGCTGCACCAAAATGGAAGAGAAAGGCGTGCCAGACATTCTTCCTAAACCCAATTCAATGGAAGTTGGAGAAGGCTATTTTTCATTGAACCAATCTTCGAAGGTACTCGTAGAAAATGAACAACAAGCGAAAATGTTTAAGCAACTATTTTCGCCATTAAGGGAAAACTATGCCTGGATGCCACAAATACAGATTGGTACGGGAAAAGCAGACATAATATTTAAAACGGTTCCTTCCGTCAAGAGTGAAGGTTATCGTTTGGAAGTAACACCTCAAAAAGTGCTGATCGAATCAGCTTCGGAACCAGGCTTTTTTTACGCGCTTCAAAGCTTAAAACAATTGATGCCTTTATCCTTTTATTCAAACCAGCAACATAAGGTGGATGTTTGTTTACTGCCATCCATTCTAATAGAAGACCAACCAACATTCGAATGGCGAGGTTACATGTTGGATGTATCCAGACACTTTTTCAAACCCGAACAAATCAAAGATGTACTTGATTTTATGGCAGCTTCGAAACTCAATCGATTTCATTGGCATCTTGCTGATGATCAAGGCTGGCGCGTAGAAATAAAAAATTATCCAAAACTTACAGAGGTAGGTGCATGGCGTGTTGATTATACAAATCGAGATGAATCCATATCCGATTGGTGGGGACGGCCCGTTCAGAAAGCGGGGGATCAAGCCACGTACGGTGGATATTATACCCAAGAAGAAATCAAAGATATTATCGCCTATGCCAAAGAAAGATATATCGAAATCATTCCTGAAATTGATATGCCCGGTCATGCGCAAGCCACTATTGCCGCATATCCCGAAATCGGTTGTGTTGATGCAGAACCTTATGTAGCTACGGGAGGTGTCTATCAAAACAATACCTATAATCCAGGAAAGGAAGAAACCTTTGAGTTTGCTGAAACGATGCTCCATGAAATCATGGATTTATTCCCCTATCAATATATACACATCGGCGGAGATGAATGCAATAAAAACCAATGGAAAAAGGATCCTCATGCTCAGCAAAGAATGAAAGAAGAAGGCTTGGCTGATGAAGAAGCTTTACAAAGTTATTTCATCACCCGGATCGAAGAAATCATTAATGCGCGCGACCGAATCATGATCGGTTGGGATGAAATATTGGAAGGAGGACTCGCCCCCAATGCTGTAGTGATGTCTTGGCGAGGAGAAGAGGGCGGAATCACATCGGCCAGAGCAGGACATGAGGTCATTATGACACCCAATGCCTATTGTTATTTAGACTTAAAACAAGGGCATGATGATTTAGAGCCCAATTTGGGTTACTCACAATCGTTACTTTCGAGTGCGTACCATTATCAAGTCATTCCGGATACATTGACAGAAGAAGAAGGAAAATTAATCAAAGGAATACAGGGCAATTTATGGACAGAATCCATCAGCGATTGGAGCAAACTGACCTATATGACTTTTCCAAGATTATATGCTGTGGCAGAAAATTCTTGGACTCAGCAAAGTCAAAAAAATTGGGATGATTTTTCGGATAGGTTATATACTCAATTTAAAAGACTAGATCAACAATCGATTCGATACGCCGTCAGTGCCTTTAGCCCATGGATAGATCATGAAGGAAACGGCGAAGAAATCGAAATTCGCTTCAAAACGGAAGTAAACGACTTAAACATTCATTACACCTTAGATGGCAGTAATCCTTCACAAGAGGATCCATTATATACAGATCCTTTTAGGATAAAACAATCCAAAACCGTAAAAGCGCGCGCCTTTAAAGATTCAATAGCTGTTGGATATATTTCGACACTGGATTTCCATATCCACCTCGCAGCCAATCAAAAAGTATTGGATGAACAAGGAAAAGCTATTCCGGCATTGACAGATTTAAGTTATGCCAAGCTACATATCAGTGACAAAAACTGGATAAAATTCAAGAAAGATATTTCCCTATCCATTCAATTTGACGAACCCACAAAAATACAAGAAGTGCAATTTCAAGCCTTACGATTTACCATTTCAGGATATTATCCACCGAGAAAAGTTGAAGTCTGGGGAAGAGCGGATGGAGAAGCATTTAAATTATTGGGAACACTGGATCAGTTGGATAAAAGCCTCGTACAGGGAAGAAACAAAGTACAAAACACTATCTCTTTCGAACCCAGCACTGTTTCAGAAATTAAAATTAAGGCTTTTATACACACAGAACTAGAGCATGGTCATCATAGAGCCGGCCAAGCAAGCAAATTGGCCATCGATGAAATGGTGGTAAAATAAACAGAGAAATTCCATCTAAGCCATAGGGCAACAAATTAGTAGGTAGTTGATATCTTCTATTTACAGGTATTACAAGTATAATGTTTACTTTTAGTAATACCGATAAACAGCTTTCTATTTAGATACAATGCATATGAATCATCGACTCGTACTAAACCTTATCATTCAGGCAATCTGGGTAATACCATTAATAGGACAAACTTCATTAGGAACGGTACAAGCAAACACCAATGAAGCCTTGCCCAATTCGTACAATTTTCAAGAATATGTTTATGCTGAGCCAGATGACCAGGGTATTTGTCTTGGAATAGAAAATAGTACAGCCTCGATCGATCAAGTTTTCTTTGCACAAACGCATCGACATGCCATAGATCATCCTTTCTTTTTCACAATAGGACACCGTCCGCTATTATTGCAGCTGGCTGTTTTAGGCACTGGTCAATCTCCCGACGTTACTGTAGAAGGGATTTTGGATGGAAATTCATTAGGTACTTTATGTTTAGCCGGTCCGGAAGAATTATCAACTTCAATAGACTTAGACATGGCCGATTTTGAAAATTACTTTTCTGTAACATTGCCCAAAGATTGGGTTAAAAATGGGCTCGAACTACATTTGAAGGCCGGAAATGATGAAAATATCATTGATTCGGATGCCCTGAACATTGGACCTTATACAGAATTAAACCTTGTCATGGTACAACAAGATGTACTTGATTACAATACAGCGCCCCACAATTGGCCAATATTTGACGATTTCTTAGAAGAACTTGCCTCTTCCATCCCTGCAAGTGTCATTCGATTTGGAATTTTTCCGGAGATCTTAACATTTCCAGAATTAGTGGCCTCAAACAATACGGAATCATTAGTCCGATTAAAAGGGCAAAATGACATGCCCGATAATGGCATTTTCAGCGATGGAAGTATCAATTCAGTAGCCATATTATTTTTAGAAAATCTCCATCAGGCTACGGCAGATTATAATTCTACTGTCTACTTTGGAAATACACTCAATCTCGCACCAGGAGGTTGGGGGGGCGGAAAATCATTTGTTAGCTTTGATTTTACCGATATATTCATTCACGAGTTAGGGCATGCGCTTAGTTTACCTCATTGGGGAGAAAGCGCGTATAATATTAACAACCCGAATGAATATGAATTCCTATATCCATATGGAGGTGAAAATGATGATGGAGGAGGCCGAGGAACAAGTTGGAATTTTATTCAAGACACCTATGAATTTGTAAGTCCAGAATGCCAAGATGCATCAAATGATAATATAGGCTTAGAAAGAAGTGATTGTATGCAACGAAATTATCCATGTATTGAAAATAGAATCGAAGATACAGGTCCATGGGATGGTTTTGGCGATTTTTCCGCCTTAGCAATGCATCGATATTTAGTAGGAGCATCGGTAGAAAGTGGGCAGGTACTAGATCGCGGAGAAATGAAAGATTTTCAATTCAATATGCAAGGTGGGTTTCCGATCGTTTCATTAGAAAATGGAAAAAGGATCTATACACGTGATCCATTGCAACCGGCAGATATACCTTTTGATCAACAATTTATAATGCCTGGTGAAGAACAAATTAATCAAGATGTATATCTTATTTATGGGACGGCACATGAATCTCAAGAACAGGCAAATATTGTCTATAAACCCATCGCCTATAATGGAACGCTACCACCAATAATTGATCCAACCAATCCAGAAACATTTGAAGCTTTAAAAGATCCTATATACGTACCTCATTTTTACGAACCTCGAGATATAATTGTTAAATTGATTTATGAAGATGGAAGTGTACTCCACGCACTGAATCCCTTTCATTCATTTCAACGATCACCCTATTCGGAAGGGTATGGAATTTGGAGAAGAGACCTTTGTAATTTTTCTTTAGTGGTTCCTAGAGATAAAGCACTTTCAAAAGTTGAGGTCTATAAACGACCATTTTGCCTTCGTTGGGATGATATCGATACGGAGGGTAATATCAATTATGCAGACTTTAATATAACCGCTGAGAATTTTATGGATGATGCCGTTTGGTTATCGGAGTATGAATTTGGAGCCCCACCTGCCCTCGGTTCAAATACGATTGGCAACCGAGTCTGGCATGACCTCAATCAAAATGGAATAGATGATCCAGGTGAATCCGGTATTGCAGATGTTTCCCTCGTACTTTGGAAAGATGGCGATGGCGATAGTATTCCAGATTGGATGGGTTTTGCTGGAGTCGAAAAAACAGATGAAAATGGATATTATAGTTTTACAGGCTTAACCCCCGGAAATTATCTTGTCTTTGTTTGGAGTGTTGATAATTGGGAGTTAGGACAACCGTTAGCTGGAATGGTACCGACGGAAATATTTGTAGACGACCCGAACACGGACATTAATTTAGATAACAACGGAAGGCCTGGAAATATCGATTGGGGATTAACCAATCTTGATATAGTATCCGGTATGATTACACTAACCGAAGATGGTGAACCGCTCAATGATGGTGATCGAGAAGATGATTGGTTCGATTATGACCCCTCAGGAAATATGACCATTGATTTTGGATTCTATGTCGATGGTGCTACTCAAATAGAAACAGATGAGCATCCTTTGAATGTCCAGGTATATCCTAATCCTCTATCTGACTATTTCATACTTGAGAGTGAAGAATTCTTAAATCACCAAATGGAGGTTCTTCATTTAGATGGCCGCATTGCACATACTCAGGCATTAATCGATAAGCAAACCAAAATTATTTTGAACGAGCTTTCTCCTGGCATGTTTATCCTAGTGATTAAAAATAAAGAAGGTAAGATCGTGTGGAAAAAAAGCCTTGTTAAAAGCTAAATACTCCTATCGAGCAGCTTCTAATAAGGAGAGATCTGCCAGTCCGATCGCTGTGATCGCCTCGACCACCACTGGGGCGCGTAAAGCGATGCAGGCATCATGTCTTCCAACAATTTTCAACTCTTCCACTTGACCAGTGGCTTTGTTATAGGTATCCTGTCCCTTAAAAATAGAAGAGGTCGGCTTGATGGCTACGCGAAAGACAAAGGGATTACCATTACTAATACCTCCATTGATACCTCCGGCATGATTGGTTTCTGTTGTTCCTTTTTCGTCCAAGAAATTATCATTGTGTTCAGAACCCGTCATCTTAGCGGCAGCAAATCCCGAACCAAATTCAACCCCTTTTGTCGCTGGAATAGCGAAGACCAAATGAGCAATCAAAGATTCAACACTATTGAAAAAAGGTTCACCAAGTCCTACAGGAAGTCCAGTTGTCGTACATTCGATCAGTCCACCGATGGATTCATGATCTTTGATGGCTTGATCAATAGCTGCCGTGATATCTGACTGACCACCTGCCTCGATCAGATTAGCTTCTATATGTATCTTCGAACCAAGAATTTTCTTAGCTACTACGCCAGCTGCCACCAAACATAATGTCAAACGTCCTGAAAAATGTCCTCCCCCGCGAAAATCTTGAAAACCTTTAAATTTTTGTTCTGCTGTAAAATCAGCATGCCCCGGACGATGATGAGATTTCAAGGAAGAGTAATCCTTGGAGCGCGTATTCGTATTTTCAAAGAAAATAGTTAGAGGTGCTCCCGTCGTATGATCATTAAATACGCCCGATAAAAAGGCCGGTGCATCTTTTTCAATACGAGGCGTAGTACCCTTCGCCCCCGCTTTTCTTCTTAGAATGTCTTCCTTGAAATCTTCCAACTTCAACGGAATTCCTGGAGGTATCCCATCTAAATTGATACCTACACCCTGACCGTGTGACTCTCCAAAAATCGTCACTCTAAATACTTGTCCGAAACTGTTCATTTACTTTGTAAATTCTGAAATTTGACTTGATTTTTCCTCTTGAAAACGATGGACCAAAGCTATGAAATTATTAAACATTTTATAGCCTTCTTCCGTCATATAAGACTCCGGATGAAATTGTACCGCATAACAGTGATCTTTTTGATTTTGCACGCCCATGATGGTACCTTGTCGATCCTCTGCGATGATTTCGAGTGATACCGGTAAATCCTGTCTTGCTGCCACCCAACTATGATATCGTCCCGCTTGAAACACAGTACTTACCGATGTAAATAATGGACTTTCTTGAACTTGCTCCAGTTGGTCTTTGATCCCATGAAAAACCGTATCCAATTGTTTCAAACGACCGCCATAATATTCTACAATAGCCTGCAAACCTAGACACACACCGAATATTGGAATTCTTCCTATATAAAATTCAATGGCTTTCATTAACAAGCCGGATTCAAACGGAAGACCTGGACCTGGGGAAATAATTAATCCATCATAATCATCATTGAATAGTTGATCATCATCGTGTTTTAACATCACATAACTGACTTCATCAAAGGCACGAAGATGCTCGACCAAATTGTAACTAAAAGAATCATAGTTATCAATAATCAATAAATGAAGTTTTTTTCTAATCATACTAGATTGGCTACATTAAATAGACGCCTATAAAATGAAAAATACTACCTAAAAGTACGAAAACATGCCACACCGCATGATAATATTTCTTGTAATCCCGAACATAAAAATAGATTCCTGACATATACATGAGCCCACCGAGGACCACCATCAACAATACAACGGAAGGTGCATTGGAATAAAAGGATCTACCTAAAAATACAATCATCCATCCTAAAAACACATAAAGCAGTAAGGATACAAATTCAAATTTACCTGTAAACCATATTTTCAAGATGGACCCAATCAAAACGAGACCGTACATAATTATCATAAATATTAAGGCGACCCTAAAGTCAATATATTCCATCATATAGGGAACATAAGATCCAGCAATCATGAAATAAATGCTGATGTGATCAATTTTTCGCCAAAAACGTTTTTTGCGATCTTCTATAGTGGCATGATAAGTGGTCGAAGCCACAAATAAATTGAGAAATGACAGACCATAAATAATCAATGCAGCGATTTTAACGGTGGAACTCAAATCTGCAGACAAGAAAAGTACGGGAAATGCAATGAACGTAAATAGTATACCTATCAAATGTGTATACATGTTCCAAGCTTCTTCTTTTGATCGTTTCCTCATATGACTGGATTTAACGCAGCAAAGTTCACTTTTGTTTATTAAAAACTTTTAATTTCAGTTTTGAATAATAGAAAGAAAAGAATTAAATTTAGGAAGTATAAATTTGACTGACTTTAAAGAATTACAATGAACGGTAAAACGAAAGCAATTGTTGCTCATATCACAATAATAGGATGGATCATTGCATTGATCGTAAATAACAGCGAAAAGGACGAATTGGCTTCTTTTTATATTCGACAAACATTGGGATTGTTTATTATAGCTGCATTGAGTTCTATACTAACCTTCATTCCACTATTTGGACTGTTGTCTTTACCTATCTCTATTGCCGTATTTATCCTATGGATTATTAGCCTTATCAACGCAGCAGGTGGTAAGGCAACTCCTCTTCCCATAGTTGGAGGTTTATTCCAAGATTGGTTCAAAAGTTTATAACCGTAATAAAAATCTCGAGTATTCAGATTTTATTGTACATTATACTTAATAAATACGGACTTTTCCTGATGAATCCGTACATTTGTCTGCCCTTGAAAAAGGGATAATAACTGCATGTGAGTATAGTATTTCAAAATATTGAAGATTATAAGAAGTTTTTCCAACTGCACTACAACGGTTTGGTGAATTTTGTATACTCTCGCTATCTGCAGGATTGGGATGAAGCACGTGATATTGTACAATCGACCTTTATGAAAATATGGAATAATAAAGATCGAATTGATATCTCTATTTCCGCAAAGAGTTATCTATATCAAGCGGCTAAGAATACAGCACTTGACCATATCAGAAAATACAAATCAAAAATTAATGTTCACTTAGAAGAGGATCTGACTAGATTGGATCGGGTCGAGCCCGAAGTTCAACAAGATGCAGATTCTTATTTCTTAAGAACTAAAATAGTAGAAGCACTTGATGCTTTAAAACCGAAAACCAGACAAATTTTTGAATTACATAAGTTTGAAGGTTTAACCTATGATGAAATAGCCAAATACATGGATATTTCAAAAAGAACTGTTGAAAGTAATATAGCCCGCGCGTTGGTTTTATTACGTGATAGATTACGCGAAACGTTAAAAAATGAAATTTAGTTCGAAAAAAATGTGCCGCTAAGAATATTATGCGTCATAGAAGAACAGGAACGAAATAAAAATGATTAGAGAAGAACTCATATTACAATATCTCAATAACGAGCTGACTCCACAACAGGAGTTGGAAGTTATGGAGTGGGCTGAAAAAAATCCTCTGGATTTTCAGCTTACAA
>JAHDFB010000078.1 GCA_020628475.1 Saprospiraceae bacterium
CCTATTTAATCAGGAATCAACTCAATATTTACGCGCCAAGGATAGGAGGTGTTGTCTGAATGTAGTACGTGCGCATGTACATAAGCACTTACGGAAAGAGTGCCGGATAGCCTGATTTCTGATGTGTAGACTTGCAGATTAAGTGAACGAATATCCATGTAGATATCTAATAACATCGCAAGAAGATCTTAATGAAATAGCACATCAGAAAGGCGCCCAAATAGAAATAGACCGACACCCCATAGAGCATCGATCTATTCTTTCATTGTATAAGTGATCTCGATTGTTATAATAGCTCGTAAATACCAGCAATACCTTGACCGCCACCTACACAAGCTGTGACCATACCATATTTCTTATTTCTGCGCCTCAATTCGTCGAAAAGCTGTGTTGATAATTTAGCGCCCGTACATCCCAGTGGGTGGCCTAATGCAATGGCACCCCCATTTACATTGACGATATCTGGATTTAATCCAGCCGTTCTAATAACAGCCAATGATTGCGATGCAAATGCCTCATTCAATTCGATTAAATCTATATCAGACAACTGTAATCCAGCCGTGGACAAGGCCTTCGGTATCGCAGCACATGGTCCAATTCCCATATACAGTGGATCGACACCCGCCACCGAACAAGATACTAGTCTTGCAATCGGTTCTAAACCTAATTCTTTGACCTTTGCTTCACTCATAACCAGCACGAAAGCCGCTCCATCGGAAGTCTGCGAAGAGTTTCCTGCTGTTACGCTTCCTCCTTGTGCAAACACCGGACGCAATCTCGCCAATGCTTCCACACTCGTATCTAAGCGCACCCCTTCATCGGTGTCCATGATAAATTGGCGCTCCTTTCGTTCATCATCTTCTACCCACACTTCATTGACCTCTATCGGAACTATACTGTCTTTGAAATAGCCATTTTTCAATGCTTCGGCTGCTTTTTTATGTGAATTAACCGAAAAAAGATCTTGATCTTCACGGCTAATTTCATATTTCTGAGCAACGGCCTCTGCCGTTAATCCCATTCCAATTAAGTAATTCGGATTTTCGACAGCTACTTCATAACTCGGAGCCAATTTGTATCCCGTCATCGGAATCATGGACATACTCTCCGTACCTCCAGCGATAAATATCTCGCCCATCCCAGCAGCAATTTTACCCGCCGCAATGGAAATCGTCTCTAATCCTGATGCACAGTACCGATTTACGGTCATCCCTGGCACCGATTTACCCAAAGCACGTGCGGAGATCTGACGGCCTACTTGTAGTCCTTGCTCGCCTTCTGGATTAGCACAACCAACAATGACATCATCGATCATTGATGGGTCTAATTCCGGTGTATCTTTTAACATATGTTGAATCACTCGTACTGCTAAATCATCAGATCTGAAGTTCTTGAAAGAACCACGACCTGCTTTTCCAACAGCTGAACGATATGCTTTTACTATGTACATAATTTATATTTTTTCAAATTTCTGCCCATACTTCTAATGAAGCTAATGTGCTGAAAATTAATTTCTTAATGGTTTATTTTTCTCTAACATGTATTGGATACGCTCCATGGTTTTAGTCTCACCACAAAGACTCAAAAAGGCCTCCCGCTCGATATCCAACAAGTATTTCTCACTAACTTTTTGAGGGCCAGTCAAATCTCCTCCACACAATACATACGCTACTTTATTAGCAATCTTGATATCGTGCTCCGATGCGTATTTACCCAATTTCAAACTGTGTGCCGCCGCATACAAAGTAGCCATTCCTCCTCTTCCCAGTACATGAATATCTTTACGAGGCACCGGCTGTACATAACCATCCGCCAATCGGATCACATCCTTTTTGGCCTCATAGATATTTCGATCAACATTGGTCACGACTCGATCTCGTCCTTTTAAAAGATAGGCGTGATCATAAGCTTCCGGTCCAGAAGTAGCCACAGATGCCATAGCAATCGTTTTGAATCGTTCGATCAAGGTCGGCATCATCACATCTCCTTCGAAAAAGGCATCACTCGCTCGTAAGGCAAACTCCTTGGTTCCTCCCCCACCTGGGATCAAACCTACGCCGACTTCCACCAATCCTATATAGGACTCAGCCGCTACGACAGAGGCATCACAGTGCATCAATGTTTCACAGCCTCCACCAAAGACATAACCTTGCGTGGCAACAACCACCGGTTTGTTAGAGTATCGACATCGCATCGTTGTGTCCTGAAATAATTTAACAGCACCGTTCAGCATGTCCCATTGTTGTTGGAATGCCATCATACCGATCAACATCAGATTGGCGCCCACCGTAAAGTGCTGAGCATTGTTACCGATGACCATTCCTGTCCAATCACCATCTTCCATGATATCCAACGAGTCTTGAACACCTCTCAACACACCTTCGCCAATGGAATTCATTTTTGACGTAAATTCTAAACATAAAACTCCATCTCCGATATCATGAAGGGTGACTTCATCATTTTTAAAGACTGGAGCTTGCTCTCGATATGCATCCAATATGATATTCGTACTAGCACCTGGTGTCGCCTCGTATTGCTTCGTCTCAGGATTGTAACATTTTTTCAATCCGTTTTCTAATTTATAGAACGATTGGTGCCCAGCAGCATGCATCTCTTTAACCCAGTCAGCGACTGTTTCGCCTTCTGCTTCGACCAATTTCATACCTTCTTCCAAACCAATAATATCCCAATATTCGAAAGGCCCAAGTTCCCAAGCGAAACCAGCTTTCAATGCATCGTCAACCGGATATACTTGATCGGATATCTCAGGAATTCGGTGGGAGGCATAGGCAAATAAGGATAAGGTACTTCTTCGAACCAGTTCTCCACCTTTGTCTTCGGCTTCAAACATCACTTTAAATCGACGTTTTAGATCTTCGACTTGTTTTGCCATCCCTAATGAAGGAAGTGACGGTCTTTTAGTCGGTTCGTGTTCTTTGGTCTCTAAGTTTAATCCTAAAATAATTGATTTTCCCTTCTCGTCCCGTTCTTTAGTCTTATAGTAAAAACCTTTACCCGTTTTATCTCCGAGATAATTTTGTTCTATTAGGTGGTTGAAGAAATCAGGCATCTGCACCTTTTGTACCATCTGATCATGAGGGGCATTTTCCTTCAGTCCTTTCATCACCTTATCGATAACATCGTTTCCTACCAGATCGGCTAATCGGAAGGTTCCAGTTTTCGGTCTACCAGTGGCAGGTCCCGTTAATTTATCTACCTCTGAAATGGTCAATCCCAATTCTTGCGTTAATTCCAATATGCGCGCCAATCCGAAGACACCTACTCGATTGGCAATGAAGCCAGGCGTATCTTTACATTTTACCGTCTTTTTTCCTAAGACTATATCTCCGAAATGCATGAAGAAATCGACCACCTCAGGAGCCGTATCTGCCGTAGGAATAATTTCCAACAATCGAAGATATCTCGGTGGATTAAAAAAGTGCGTTCCACAAAAATGTTTCTTAAAATCCTCGGAACGTCCCTCTGCCATCATATGAATTGGAATTCCAGAAGTATTACTGGATACGAGGGTTCCTTCTGTTCTATATTCATCCACACGCGCAAACAGACTCTGCTTGATATCCAATCGTTCTATGACGACTTCAATGATCCAATCATAGTCTTTGATTTTATGCAAATCATCGTCCAGATTTCCAGTGGTAATTCTAGAAGCATAGCTCTTTTTATACAACGGTGCAGGCTTCGATTTAAGCGCCGCCTTCAGTGACTTATCCGCAATGGCATTTTTTTGCTTTGCTGGGGCATCTGCTGATACATCTTTGGGTACGATATCCAACATTAAAACATCCATGCCCACATTGGCCAAATGGCATGCGATTCCAGTTCCCATGACTCCTGATCCGAGTACGGCAACCTTATTCATTTTTCTACTCATATATTTTTTATTACTAGGCGGGCTCGGGGGCCCAAAAATTATCGATGTTGGTCTAGAGATCATTCTTCCGTTCAATTCCAAATGGTAGTACTACCAGCTGGTAATTAAACACTTAAACGGAAAAAAAATGGTCGCTAGCTTAAATTTAAACAATTAAATGATTAAAAAGATTCATTTTTTTGACTTAAAGTCAAATTTAATTAATTTTATGAATGATTGCACTATTGAATTAAAATTTTGCGGACAATTTTATCACAATCAGAAATGAAGGAAATCTCTAAAAAGAAAAAATTAAATGAATTATTGGATATCGAATATCCTATTATCATGGCGCCGATGTTTCTGATTTCCAATGTGGACATGGTCAAAGCTGCATTAGATAGTGGAATTACCGGATGTATACCCGCCTTAAACTATCGAACCATTCCAGAATTACGGAAGGCAATCCAGGAAATAAAAGCCTATACGGATAAGCCTTTTGGTATCAATATTATTGTCAATAAATCCAATGTGCTTTACAAACGTCAGTTGCAGGCTTGTATTGAGGAAGGCATAGACTTTTTCATCACTTCCTTGGGCTCTCCGGCGGAAGTTATTCGACGTTCCAAGGAAAAAGGTATCCAAGTTTATTGTGATGTGATCGATGTTGCTATGGCCAAAAAATGTGAAGGACTCGGAGCTGATGCTATTATCGCTGTAAATGCAGAGGCTGGTGGACATCTTGGTAAAATCCCGGGGCACGAGTTGATTCCATTATTGAATGAAGCGGTTAATATACCCGTTATTTCAGCTGGAGGCGTTGCCTTGCATCAACAATTACAAGAACGACTCGCCATTGGAGCGGCGGGGGTTTCTGTCGGTAGTATTTTTATTGCCTCTGAAGAAGCTCCTGTTTCTCAGGACTATAAACAAGCCTGTGTGGATTATGGCGCTTCCGACATTGTCGTCACCACCAAATTATCAGGCACACCATGTACGGTGATCAATACGCCCTATGTTCAAAGTATTGGTACCAAACGGAATTTTCTAGAAAAGCTGATGCATAAAAATAAGCGCTTAAAGAAGTATATTAAGATGATCATTTCGTTTCGTGCCATGGGTGCGTTGCGAAAAGCCGCATTTAGCACTACTTATAAAACGGTATGGTCTGCAGGTCCAACCATCGAGCATGTGGATCGCATCAAGCCCATCAAGGAAATTGTTGATCAATTGACCCAGACTAAGTAGCGAATTCGAGGAATCTGTTATTTTATGATATCCTTGATCATATTTTCTACTTTTTTGGCATTTTCTATTGACACTAGCGCTGGATGATGTTCGGTGTTTTTGAAGTTCCCCATGTTATCCCCCAATAAGTAAATCGTCCCAAAGCCATTTTCAAATTCTTCCAATATCAAACGATCTATTTTCTTCAAGTCTATAGAATCTATTTGCACCCCTTTCAATATATGCCATGAATGAAAGTGAATGTGTTGATCCGTCATGACATATTTAACGTTGGATCTAGCCTTTCTCATTACCGACATCAACAAGATCAGCACCATGAAAAAAGCTATAAAGAATATTGTCCCTGATGGAATGCGGTTTGACTCAGCAATGTTAGTGATTACTATATACAATAAAAGAATAAATATGAATAAGAATCTTAGGAAATTGAAAGCACAAAAAATGAAGGTCAAAGAATCCCAAAATGGTCGTTTTTTGAGCTTTAGCTCATAATTTGGCTTACCTTCCCAGATTACTGTTGACATTGGTTGAATCAAACATTTAAAAAACTATCGTTGTCCAGAACGAATCAGCGCGCCTATTCCAAAGGATTCGCCAATTCTTCCTCTAAGACTAATTTATCACTAATATCCACCTTATTCTTCGGACGGATATCCGATCGCCAAGAAAATCCTTCTAGCTTCAAGGTTTCATGATTCGTTCCTTCCATGGGATGAATCTTTGAAGTTGGTTCCGTTTCAAAAAAGATATCCTTAAGTCTTTCTTCAAAATAGAATGTCATACTCGTACATTCGGTTTTATTGACACCGATGTACGCGTTGTTTTCATCTTGCAGGTAATAAATGGATTGTGCATTGCCTTTGACATACATGGAATCAATTTTACCTTCGGAGAAATAAGCGGTTGATCGTTTCCCTTTCACTTGATTAAAGAACACTTCGTCCGAACTATTACTGATAAAACTCTTGGGAAACAGTTCGATGCGCTCCACCGTATTATTGGCAAAATAAATCACAATCGTATCCGCCTTGAATTGACTTGTGTCACTCCACATGATGGGATCTTTGTACAGCGTCAAGATGGAATCCTTGGTATTGAACGCTAATGAATCGCACACTGCCTGAAAAGCTTCATTATACACTTTTACGCCGTAATAAGCGGTCAGTAAGTCCGTTGTATCCGAAGTATAGCTGCTGATCAACACGGAATCCTCCCCCATTTCTGTTAAGGTATCATGTACGATCTGCTGAAAAGTGAAGAGTGTATCCGCTGAAATGAACATGCTATCTTGTTCTTCCAACTCAGACCTTAACAATGCCTTTTCTCCTTCACTGTAGGCCTTATTATAAGAAGCATTCCCTTGATCAAACTCTAATGTTTCCGAATCAATACGAATGCCATTGAGTGTATCTTTAAAAATCACTTGTCCAGTAGCCACTCCTTTTTGATCCAATGCATCGATATTGTCCGCGGTTAATGCACTACTTTCATTGGACACCAGCGTTCGTCCTTCACTGGTAAACTTCTTGGTCTTTTGATTATAAAATATAACATCTGATCGCAATTCCTGATCACCGTCTTGTACGTATCCGTTTCCTCGAACCTCCACTTCACCCGTCTCACGATTATATCTTATGTAATCACCTTCGGCATAGGTGTTTTCTGCCGTATAAACCGCATCACCAATCATTTCGACCTCATTTTTTACACCGTCCGCTTTTATTTCATCTGCTGTTGCGGTATCGTTCTTACCGATGTACTGCGCATTTTGGATAAAATGCCCTTTCTTCTCATCCATGAGATAATAGCCCGCTTCACAATATACAGCGGCGGAATCAAGTAAAATATCCGTCGGGCCTTGGAAAATTGCCTTATTCAAAGCAGTATTATACAACAGTGTATCTGCATATAATTCAAATGCCGTGTCTTTAACACTTACCTTCTGTGAAAAAATGGCTAAATCTTCTTGCGTTCTAAATTCACCCCGCTTACTCTTCAATTCTACTGATCCATTTTTTAATATGGCTTTGTCCGTATAGTAGGCTATATCATATTTATCATCATAGTGTATATAATCAGAAAACAATACTTGGTCACGATATTTTACATACACGGATCCATAGATATCTGCTTCTTCCTTTTCGATTTCGTATACCAATGAATCGGCGAATACTTCCAGGCTATCCGACTTAATCATACTAACATCTCCCCAGGATTTAAGGAAAAAATCGTTGATTCGGGAGGTATCATTATAAAAATAACTGGAGTCCTTGATGATTTGAACATTGCCTTCTAGGTAGCGATCAAAACCTGAATCCGTTTGAATCGATCGTTGTAAATCAGCATAAACAACTTGAATTTTCTCTCTTTTAGCGGTGTCCTGTTCAGCGGTATTAGAGGCATCTACCCTATTCGATCCACGATTTTCTTGGGCTTGCGCTGCGCTCGCCCAAAGACAAATGAATAAAAAAAAGACTTTATAAATGTTACTCCTCATCATTAGCTACTAATTGAGCAATCTGTTCTCCGACTACGGTTCCAATGGCCACGCCCATTCCTCCAAGGCGCACAGCCATGTACAAACTTGGTGCAAATTTGCGAATGATTGGCATTTTTTCAGTACCTACACCTAAAATTCCGCTCCACCAGTGGTCAATTTTTACCATTCTACCATTCAAAATTCTATTTTTTAGATAGTTGAGAAGATATTGCTGTATTTCTTCCGTATTTCCATAGCTGTCTACGGATTCATTTTGAGAAATATTTCGAGCACCTCCAAGTAGTAATCGCTTACCTACATTTCTGAAATAAATATATCCACGATCCACATGAAAGCATCCTTTCCAAGCAAGGTCTTCGATTTCTTCTGTGATTAATACTTGATTTCGGGCCGGCATTAGATCAATCTCTGGTATTAGTCGCTTGGTAAACGCATTCGTGGCTAAAATAATGCGTTTAGAACGATATTTTAACCCTACTTTAGTACTTATCTCCATGATGGATCCTTGTTCTAACCAAGCGTCCACTTGAGCTGCATAGGAAATGTGCACGCCGAGCTGAATCGCTAATTGTTCCAGATGTTTTAATGCTTTATACGGATTTAGCTGTCCTTCATATGGATTACTGATCCCATATTGATAAAAATCACCTTGATCTACTTGGACCTTTCGAAAGATATCACCCTCTTCTAATTCGGCAAATTGATCATTCCAATGATTTAATGTAGCATACGCCTTTTCAAATTGATCTTCCGAATCAAAGAGTTCAATACTCCCTGATTGTTTATAATCCATCATTGCCGCAGGAATCAATTTTTGTAATTTCTGTAATCCTCGATGACGCATTTGGACAGTAGCCTTCACTTGATCTAGTGAGCTGTATAAAATATCGTCCTCTAATTCGCCAATACTTCCAAAACAAGAGAATCCGGCGTTGCGTGTGCTAGCCCCATAGGCAATAACACCTCGCTCTAGCAAAAGAATGGATTTATCCGGAAAGATTTGTTGATAATGGATGGCTGCTGACATTCCCACAAAACCGCCCCCAACGATGGTTAGATCATAGACTTTGTCCAATGCTTCCTTTTCCCAATAACTAAGCGATTTAATCATACATCCTGTTTCCTTCTGTAGAATTTAAACATCAACTCGCACAACCAGTAATTCGATGTCATGCATTTTCTACCTACGAATCTACGGCAATATTCCAGTTTAATCTATTAATTTTAAGCGCGTTTTGATAATAAAGATCGAAATTTATTCATCTTTGAAAAGAACGATTTAATCATCGAATGAAATTAATCTAATGATACAAAGGATACAATCCATTTTTTTATTTCTGGCATCTGGGGCATTATTCGGACTATTTGGAATTCCATTTGCAACTAGCGAACAAACAGATACAGCCCTATTCGCGGATCAGGTCTACAATCTATTTGATAATCCATTATTAATCGCATTTGCGGCATTGGCGGGTTTAATTGCCTTTATCAATATCTTTTTAT
Source organism: Saprospiraceae bacterium (assembly GCA_020628475.1). Classification (GTDB taxonomy): domain Bacteria; phylum Bacteroidota; class Bacteroidia; order Chitinophagales; family Saprospiraceae; genus JAHDFB01. The sequence goes on from JAHDFB010000078.1 coordinate 9,126, forward strand.
TTAAAAATCGATCCTTGCAGATGAAATTGGGTTATTTGACTATTACACTATCGATTCTGTTACTAGTATTAGCCATATTTTTTGTATTTCAAAGTGCTCAACAAGATGCTACGTCCATTGAGATTCAAGAAAATTATCTTGGATTAGCGATGCCTGTGATTGCCATCATCTTTGTTCTTTTGGCAAATCGTTCAATTAATAAAGATAATAAGTTGGTCAAAAGTATGGATCGCTTGCGCTAAGCTTAGTTCAGTTGATTTTCTAAGAATAAAATGGCATTGTCAGATTGTTTCCAATAATCAATCTGAGCAGGCGGAATTTCCGGCGTTTTTATATTCATGGCCGAAAATAGCACATCTTGATCACCATCGTGATCGGCATCTACTACCGTGAATCGCATCCAGCGTGATTCATTGTATGCGTCCACCGTATACGCTTCAAAATGCTTATCGCCTTTATTGATGAACATCTGAATGGATTCTTTCGGATCTCCTTTGAAATCAGGATGATATGAAACCGCCACAATATCTAAATCACCGTCTTGGTCAAAATCAACTGCTTCTGCTTGATATACCCCGTTCATCGGTATAAAAAATTGCTCTTTCAATTGATCATTATTCCAAGCATAAAGATGGATTCCATGGTAAGGTTTATTTATGGGATAATAGTCTCCATTGTCACCATTCGAATATAATATATCTAGCCGTCCATCTTCATCCCAATCCACCATTTGAAAATGTGTGGATCCATTCGTAGCTGGAAATCGGAGAAGTCGTTTTCTTTCAAATTTCCCGTCGCCCTGATTGATATATTGATCGATACCTTCATCGGCATTAGCCATCAATGCAATAATATCTAAATCTCCATCTTGATCAACATCTGTTAATTCCGTGCGAATACTTCCATCTTCTTCCAGTAGGGTTTGTTTGGTAAAACCTCTAGGATTAGAAACATATAGATTTAATGCGCCGAGGTTGCTGCCATATTCCGCTATGACAAAATCAACTGTTCCATCTTGATTCATATCAGCCACATTGAAGTGAACGGGACGCATTAATTTCTTAAATAAAGTCTTCGATTTATTGTTCCATAAATCCGATTTCGTTTCCCAACTCAGCAAACTTCCCTTGGGATCGTCTGAAGCTATTCTTGAACCCATATTCAACGCATAGTACATACCATTGACTTGTTTGATATCCACGAAATAACCAGCTTGTTGAATGCGTTTTTCTAAGTTTCCATCCATTGAATAGACAAACAGATCTTGATCATATTGTCCGGCAATAACGGATTCGCTTTTTTCATCAACTTGTAAGGATTGAATCAACGGAGCTATATCTTTATTTTTGGTAAACGTTCTTTCTTTAAAACCCGGAATGCCTATTTGTATGTCCAGTTTTTCATCATTCTTTTTTAATTGTTCCGGTGCATTGTCCAAATAGTATTTTTTAATCTTTTCCCAATCCTCTTGAGAGATTAGGGCCTGATCCGGATAAATTTTCGCGGCTCGAACCCGATCTCCTCCCGGCCCAGGTTCTATCCATCGATCTGGCATGCGATCATAGTATCGCAAATTATCTGTATAAATTCCAAGAAATGAGGCCATGCGTACCAACACGAATTGATTCCATGTTTGTTTATCTAAAAGATTGGGTTCTGGAAACTGGTGACAAGCGACACAATATTGCCTCGCTAATTGCTCTCCTTTCGACATGGAAACCTGGGATTTCGAAGCAGTTTGTTGAGCACATTGCAAGGTAAAAAAACCAATGGCTATGAACCAAATCAATCGAACAAGAGTCATTTTCATAGGTACTATATATCAGATAATGAAAAAATATTATGCCATAAAAAAACGGTTGGTTCTAATTAAAGTACCAACCGTTTATATCATAAGAAATCAACGAACTTAACGTTTGTCAGCAGGTTTTGCTGAATAATTCACTTTCAATTGATTTGCTTTTCTTAATTCTGTTTTTACATCAGTCACAATTCCCATTGTTGTTTCACCATCTACTTTCAATGATGAGATAACGGCTGGTCTTTGTTTTTCATCCAATGATAATCTGTGCTCTTCTACGAACTTTGCTATTTCATCCAACTCAGCAAACTTATCGCCCAATTGAATTCTTGGAGAAGTACCATAGGTATCTTGATATTTCTTGGTAGGTGTTCCTACGAAGATAAAATTAACCAATGATTTCTTTTCTAATTTAGTTAGCTCCGTCGCGGAAGGCGTGTTGATATTCAATTTCAACTCTGCATCTCTTAGCTTTGTTACAACCATAAAGAAGAATAAAAGCATGAAAATGATATCGGGTAATGATGCTGTAGAAATAGCTGGATTCGCCTTTCCTCGCTTCTTTTTAAACATTGACATATCTCTATTCTTTTTATTCGTTCGCTAAATCTGTAGGTTCCGCCTCTGAAATTACTAATGGAATTTCTGCTCGAATTGCTTTTTGCTGATCTTTTGTAATGAACTCAAAAGATTTATTATGTCTCCGTCTAGCGGCTTCATCTCTTAATTCATTATAAGCGGCTTTCAATTCGTTATACACTTCCAAATATGTACCATACTCCGTACCTCTATCTGTTTTGATAGAAATAATTGCTTTGGTCGGCATTTCTGCCATATCCGGTCTTTGATCCGGATTCATAATGAATTCCTTTGCATTTTTACGTAATGCATCGATTTGCATCGGTTGCTTACGAACCAATAATTGGTTTGCAGAATTCACTAATACTGAATAAACATTACGCTCATTCAATTTCAATTCAGGAGGTGGTTCATTAGACCATGGCGGTAACTTTACGAGTACCCCTTTATCCTCAGAAATCTGAGTAGTCACAAGGAAGAATATTAAAAGTAAGAAGGCAATATCTGCCATCGAACCAGCATTAATCTCCGGTGCACTTCTTGTTTTTCTTGCCATTTCTAAATTATTTAAATGCGTTTCTAACCTCAGCAAGTAAAACAGTTCCAAAAGCAACTGCTAACAGTACTAATGAAGCGATCAATCCTGCATTGATCATTTTACTGATACCGCTTGAAATATCATATTCTTCGATTGCATCTCGGAGAGCTGCATAACTGGTATCATTTATATTTCCAGCTGCATATAGTATACCGAAAACTACTAATAGAGCTACTAAGCCTATTAGGAATTTCACGGAGGCTTTCGGGTTGGTAATCACACCGAATAATCCACCAAAAGCAATGGCAGCAATAGCTAATGCAAGGAAAATAATAGCTACGATTGCGGCAATTCCGAATGCAGCTATATTATTGAGGGCTTCAAAATCATCTGATGCCGTATCACCTACTGCGTTCACAAGAACTGCAATGATCGTAAGCGATGCAAGAAACCCGATAACAAAGGCAACGGTTGTGCCACGTCTTAATAAAAAATTATACATATAATCGGATTATAATGCGTTATTTAAATACTTTATTCTTTTGTAGGATATCGATGATAGCCAACGATGATTCTTCCATTCTATTGGTAATAGAATCAATTTTTGCAACGATATAATTGTAAAAGATCTGAAGTATGATCGCTACGATAAGACCGAATACTGTTGTTAATAAGGCTACTTTAATACCTCCTGCTACAACGGATGGAGATAAATCTCCGGCTGCTTGGATATCATTGAAGGCTCCAATCATACCGATTACCGTACCCATGAATCCTAACATCGGTGCAATTGCGATAAATAGTGAAATCCAAACCAATCCTTTTTCTAATAATCCCATCTGAACAGAACCATTTGAAATAATTGCTTTTTCAACAGCGGCAGCACCACCATCTAGGTTTTTCAATCCTTCGTGAATAACACTTGCAGTTGGACCAGGTGTAGATCTAGCAACTTCCACAGCACCGTCAACATCACCATCTGCTAATCGATCATCAATTCTACTTAATAACTTATCTGTATTAGTCGATGCGATATTCAAGGTTATAATTCGCTCAATACACAATGCTAATCCGATAATAAGACATATTAATACGAGGGTCATAAATTCCCATCCCCCATCAATGAAGTTCTTTTTAAGCACTTGAAGTCTCCCAGGAGCTGCTGCTTCCTGAGCCATAATACTAGTCGCACCACCCATAAAAGCCGCTGCAAACACTACGAAACGTAGGAAAAATTTCCGCATAATTTAGAAAATTTTGTTGGTTTACTAATTCTTGAAGTTTTATTAGACGCTAAAATTATGAAAATATACAGAAGTACAAAGTTATTGTCCATTTTTTTTACCCTAAAGGCAGAATG
>JAHDFB010000079.1 GCA_020628475.1 Saprospiraceae bacterium
GATCTACCTAAAATTGGCGGATTAAATGCACTTCTATCACACGAATCAGTCCTGCCAAAACTGTCTATATTACCTGACCTCAAAGATCCAGCACAATATGTTCCTATACTAATCGTCCCCTTGGCCGTCCAGTGGTGGGCAAGTTATTATCCCGGTTCAGAACCCGGAGGAGGTGGATACATAGCTCAACGTATGTTTTCCGCTAAGAACGAAAAAAATGCGGTCGGAGCCACACTTTTATTCAATATTGCACACTACGCTATTAGACCATGGCCTTGGATCCTTATTGCCTTGGCTTCGATTATCATCTTTCCCCAAGTTTCCGATATACAAGCAGTATTTCCCGCTTTATCGGATAGTAAACTCGGTGATGATGTAGCTTATCCCGCCATGCTCTCTTTTCTTCCAGCAGGACTTTTAGGCTTGGTAGCCGCATCACTAATTGCAGCATTCATGTCCACAATGTCTACCCAAATGAACTTAGGAGCATCCTATCTAGTGAATGATTTTTACGCAAGATTTATCAACCAAGAGGCCGACGATCAACAACTTGTTAAAATGGCGAAGTGGTTTACCCTACTGTCCGCTGTTTTAGGAATGGGTTTGGGCCTACGCTTGGAATCAGCTGCAGAAACATTTGAAATCATGCTCATCCTTGGAGCAGGAACAGGTCTCGTTTATATTCTTCGTTGGTTTTGGTGGCGAATCAATGCGATGACCGAGATTGTCGCGATGATTGCCTCCCTCATTATCGCCGGATTTCTTTACTCCGTAACTGATGAAATCATGTTGGGATGGCAAAAGATTACAGTCGGTGCGATCCTAACAACGATTTGCTGGGTAGTTGCCGCATTCGTTACAAAACCAACCGATGATAGCACGCTCGTTAAGTTTTACGAAAAAATACAACCCAATGGAATTGGCTGGAATAGATTTTTGAAGAGAATGAAGCAGCAAGGAACGCCCATTCATACCGAAAAAGGATTCATTGCCATCGAACTTAGCCTAGCCTTTGTCGGATCAGTAGCCGTATATGCAGCACTATTTTCCATCGGAAATTTCATTTATGGAAAACTCCAGATAGGAATTATATTGGCCGTGGTAGCAGCCATTGGGGCATACATTATTTTCTGGGGGCTGAATCGAAAGATAAAAATGAAATAACTGCTCGATGTTGATCACGAGAAAACAAGCCACCGTAGCACTTTTGGTCATCATTTTGACCAGTTTACTCTTGCACATTCAATATATGAATATGGATGTTCAAGGAGCGCACTCTTGGCGACAATGTCAGACGATGTGGAATGTCAATAATTTTGTGCGTTACGACGCCAACATTCTAAACCCACGAATCAGTCATTTCAATGGTGTACATCCAGAGAATCTTTATCGCTATGAGTTTCCGGTGATGCAATGGTCATTGGCCATGATCATGCGATTACTAGGTGAGTCCGCATGGATCATGCGCATATTCATGTTCCTGATCAGTGCTTCTTCAGTAATCTTCTTTTACAAGCTGACTCGCTTTTTTGTACGTCAAAGAGTCGCCAGAATTGCTGGTAGTTTTTTCCTCACTTTCGGACCTGTATTTTACTACTATTCCATTTGTCCATTGCCAGATGTCCTGGCATTAATGGCGTCCATCGCCTATCTATATACAATACTCCAATACTTTAATGGCAAAAAAATAAAGTATCTCTTTCTGGCTTCTGGATTCTTATTATTAGCCTGCCTAGTCAAATTGCCTTTTTTGATGTTCTCCATAGTAAGCATCGCCTATTTTGTCCGCTCTTTATATAAGAACAAAAGATTCACGCATGTCAACCTGATACAATCCATCGTACAAAGTTTGTTTCTTATACCGGCGATAGCCTGGTATGTATGGGTCATGCCGGGTTGGGAAGGCAATTCTATAGTAAAAGGAATATTAGATTTAAACATGAGTGGAGCTGAAATTTTCGATGTTATTCAATACAATATATTGGAAGTCATACCCATGTCTATCATGTTCCCTCCAATGTGGCTTTTCTTTGTTTGGGGACTAGTACAACAAAGGTCAAATCAAGCGGCAAGGAAATGGATTTATCCCATGATAGGTATTACCTTTTTATATTATGCATTCGAATTCAATGCTATATTAAAACAACACGATTATTACTTGATGCCCTTCATCATTTGGCTCTATTTGACAGCTACCATCGGAATAGCTTCATTTCTAAAACATTCGAAACGATGGAAAACCATAATCATATGTCTGTTGATGACCATCACTCCCATCTATACGTTTTTGACCTCTCAGAAAAAATACAGCATACAAGGTTATCATGAATTTCATGATGCGGTAACACATCGACGTGCATTGCGAGAAGCCGTACCAGATGATCAGCTTTGCCTGATGCTCAAAGATGTATCCTATTACATACTATCCTATCAAGTCAATAAAAGAGGCTACGTATTTGATGCCGATAATATTCCTTTAGGATGGGTTAGTGATATGATTCGTAATAAAGAAGTGACGCACAGTTATTCCAATATGCGAAATTTTGATCAGAATCCATTGTTGCAGCATTATGTGCACAAAGAATTACTCCATGCTGGAAATATCAAGGTATTGCAATTTAAGCCGAGAGACGAAGTACTGCAGATGGAATCCACCTTACGGCATGCGGTATATCTGACGTATCCATTATATTAAGATGTTCATGTCAAGGGCGCCCGAGCACTATGCTCCGTAGCTCGCTGTTCGCTCGTCCCCCTGCCCCCCACAGAAACTAGGCACGGGATCACAGCAAGCTGTGACTACTGCACAGCGTTGGCGCAAAGATAGATCAGAGCATGTATCCATTAAAAGAACACATCCTACGATCCATCAAAATACAAAAGGACAATCATCAACGGATTCGACCGAAGAAGTCCAAGTTCTAGGAATACTATTTTCATCACAGGACATGATAGTGATCCCACCAACAATAGCACAAATGGTGTCACGATCCCCAAGGATAGATACTGCTCTCCATATAGCCTCTTCAAATTGATGTTGGTAATGGGCTGAACACCATAAAGCAAAAGGAACGGTATCTTGAGCCAACATATGGATACCATTACCTAAAATACTTCTCAAAGTATCTATATGATAGCTCGAAGGAATGCGAATAGCCTTATTAATTTTAGCGCGGGTATCACTATCGGGAAGTAAGGATACGATCCTCTCTAAAAATTCTAACGGTCCAATCTGTAGAAGACCCAATCCAATTTGCGTAGTAAGTGCTGATGCTAGTGAGACAGCAATAGCTCCCGTGATTCCTTCGATATTATAATGCGTAATTTCCGCTGATTTTGTCGATTCTTTCCGTACCCTGTTTAAATCATCATAAAAGAAAGCACCAATAACGCTTGAACGCATAGCAGCACCATTTCCCATGGATCCCATACCTTCAAAAACAGATTGAGAAACATGTTTCCAATCCTTTCCTGCCTCAATGTCTCGAAGAACACGCCGAGCGGTAGCGCCATAACCCCTATTTACATCTACTGAATGATTAGAAGCAAATGCTCGAGCCAATTCACTTTGTACAATGGTTCCATTTCTTTCTAGTTGATTAAAAACAGCAATGGACATGACTGTATCATCCGTAAATTCCCAACTTGATTCAGGAATAGTTCGGTTTTTTATATGCGATTCAATGGATTCACGAAGACCGAAAAAACTTTCTCCAAATGCATCCCCAATAGATACACCCAGTAATGATTTCTTAGCCAATGATATTCTTTCAAGACGATTCATAGTTTGTCAATTCTAAAAGAATACCAAATTAATTCAAATCTTCAGCAATTTCTTGTAAATGCCATAATTTTCATGGTCAAAGCAAACAAACTGGATTTCCTGCAATTCTCGAGACTCGAAATGACGCACAATATCAATGGCAATGTCTGCCGCCAAGTCTTTAGGGAATTTATAAATACCTGTACTAATATTAGGAAACGCAAGGCTATGGGCTCCTATGTGCTCGGCAAGTTCTAGTGTATTTTTATAGCAAGCCTTTAAACGTTTTATTTCTTCGTTTTTGCCATCATTCCATCGAGGGCCCACCGTATGAATCACATATTTCGCAGGAAGATCACCTGCAGAAGTATACACGGCTTCTCCAACTTTACATCCACCTTGTTTATTTCTTATCTTTCTACATGCTTCCAATATACTGGCACCACCTGCTCGATGAATAGCACCATCCACGCCGCCACCTCCCAGCAAGGACGTATTCGCGGCATTAACGATCACATCAACTTCTATTTTCGTGATATCCCCTTGTATCAAGCGAATCTCCATAATGGTTGTAATTATTGCTTGGCAAAGGATCGACTAACCAATGTATCATCGCTTTGAATCGTTATATAATACAAGCCCTTAGCTAAAGTAGATACATCAATCTGGTTTTGGTATTTACTTCGAACATCCTGAAATAGTAATTGCCCATTGGAAGCAAATAACTGAACTACCAGAGGATCAGACCAGTTTTCCATGTGATCCAATTTGAAATAAAGCAAATCCAACGCAGGATTGGGAACAATCGTAAAGGATTCCTTTTCGAGCTCATGTTCAGAAGTGCTTGACCAAAATTGTGCCATTTGTACAGCCTTATAAACATCAATTCGACCATGTCCATACCTGAAGTTAGGCACTTGATCCGCGGTAATTCCTTGACACTCGATGGTATCCGTAAGCGGAACTGCACTAATCTCCAGAATATGCTCGATTTCTTTTACTTGACCTGCCAATGCTGGATTGGAAGAGATAATAAGCGCTACTGCACCAGCAACATGTGGGCCAGACATACTCGTTCCCGACCAAGTACCAAAGCCATCTAATGTGATACTTCGAACGCCAACACCAGGTGCAACTACATCAGGTTTCCAGCGGTTGCTTCCATCGATATCAACAGGTCCATAACTACTAAAATTAGCAATGGTATCATTTTGATCGGAAGCACCAACAACAAAACTGTTTTCAAACATCGACGCTGGTCTGTTAATACTTCCGCATCCAGCAGATCCATCATTTCCTGCAGAAACAACGACAACAATTCCAGCTGCTACCAAATTATTGACAACCTCTTCCATGAACATCCAATTATCTTCATTACAACCTTCTATTGTAGGGCATCCCCAAGAATTATTGATAACATGAGGAGCCTTTAAAGGATCTGGATTTTCATTATTCAAATCCGTCGGAGCTAAAAACCACTCAAAACATTCTGTGTAGGTCGAAGGTTTTCCCCAACCTCGATCCATATTTCTACAAGAAATCCACTTTGCTTGAGGAGCCACTCCAATGCCGTTTTCTGCATCTTGACCAACCATAGTTCCCATGGTATGCGTACCATGACCATGATCATCACAAGGTATAGGAGAATCTAATCCACAAGGGTTATTCATGGGATCATCGTCCGGATCATTATGAAGAGGATTTAATTCATGAATAGCATCATGCCAATTATAATTATGATTGAAATCCGCTCCATCGAAACCACGGTACTTATCTACAATAAGGCTATTATCAAAGTCATAACCAGTATCTTGACCTGCCACAATGACCTCTTGCCCCTCGTATCCTAAAGCCCAAACACTATCAGCTTGTATCTTCTGTATACCCCACTCTGTTGGCATTCTTTGGGCGTAAGCCTCATTTCTTGGAAAATACTGCTGCGTATTTTTATCATAAGCCACTGATCGTATGGAAAAATGTTGACGAATATATTGCAACTGATCCATCGTTAATGAGGCGGCTATTCCATTAAATATGTGGTATGGGGTATAATGAATATTCTCTTGATCGAGATACTGACGAATTGCTCTTTGAGAATGCGCACTATGTTGTTTTAAGGCCTGATAGACAAATTGACTTTTTTCTGCTTTTGACCAATCCGAAATAAAGGAAGGAGCTTCCCATGCTTCACTCATTTGAATAATACAATCCACCTGATTTTGCTCTAGAAAAGCGTCAAAAATATCCGATGAAATTTGTTGCTGTTGCCCTACACTCACTTGAACATAAAACAGTAAACCAAGAATTAGAATAAGTTGCTTCATATTCAAAAGTAACTTTAATTCACTAAAAAAGCCCTATAGCAAAATGCTATAAGGCTTCTTTATATCCGTGAAGACGAAAGATTATTTGTCTTCTACTTCTTCAAATTCTACATCCGTAACATCATCTTCTGATGTTGTATCATCAGCACCCGGGTTAGCCTGTGCAGAAGCGTCAGCAGCACCTTGACTAGCCTGATACATTTCTTGACTAGCATCTTGCCATGCTGTATTCAATTCCGTCATTGCCGTATCAATTCGATCCAAATCTTGTACTTTGTGCGCCTCTTTTAATTCATCAGCAGCTTTTTGGATTCGCTCTTTCTTATCTTCTGGCAATTTATCTCCATATTCCTTCAATTGTTTTTCTGTTTGGAAAACCAATGTATCCGCTTCGTTCAATTTGGTTGCCTTTTCTTTCGCCGCTTTATCAGCATCAGCATTTGCTTCAGCTTCAGCCTTCATTCTTGCGATTTCCTCATCAGACAATCCAGTGGATGCTTCGATACGAATATTCTGTTCTTTTCCAGTTCCTTTATCCTTAGCATGAACACTTAAAATACCATTCGCATCAATATCAAAAGATACTTCAATCTGAGGTTCTCCTCTTCTTGATGGAGGAATCCCATCTAAAATGAATCGTCCTATAGATCGGTTATCTCTTGCCATTGGCCGTTCACCTTGTAGAATGTGAATTTCAACAGAAGGTTGATTATCTACAGCCGTAGAATAAACCTTAGACTTTTTCGTAGGAATGGTAGAATTCGCTTCGATGACAACATCATAAATATTGTTCATCGTCTCAATTCCTAATGATAAAGGAATAACGTCTAGTAACAATACATCCTGCACATCTCCACTTAATACACCACCTTGAATAGCTGCTCCAATAGCAACAACTTCATCCGGGTTTACAGAACGGTTCGGAGCTTTACCGAAAAATCCTTCAACAGCTTCTTGAATCTTAGGAATTCTAGTAGATCCTCCTACTAAAATCACCTCATCTATTTCTGATTTTGAAAGACCAGCATCTTTTAATGCTTCTTCACACGGCTTCAATGTTCTTTGCACCAAGTCATCTGCTAATGCTTCAAATTTCGCTCTAGATAGCTTCAACACTAAGTGTTTAGGTACACCATCAACAGCAGTAACATAAGGCAAGTTGATTTCCGTATCTGTACCACTAGATAATTCGATTTTCGCTTTTTCAGCAGCTTCTTTTAATCTTTGAAGAGCCATTGGATCTTTTCTTAAATCAATATTCTCTTGATCTTTAAAAGAATCTGCCAACCAATCAATGATTACCTGATCAAAATCATCACCTCCTAAGTGTGTATCACCGTTTGTTGATTTAACCTCAAAAACACCATCTCCCAATTCTAGAATAGAAATATCAAATGTTCCACCACCTAAATCAAATACAGCGATTGTTGAATCTTCCGTCTTTTTGTCCAATCCATATGCCAAAGCGGCAGCAGTTGGCTCATTGATGATACGGCTGATTTTCAATCCAGCAATTTCTCCGGCTTCCTTCGTAGCTTGTCTTTGCGCATCATTAAAGTAAGCTGGTACGGTAACAACAGCTTCACTTACTTCTGATCCCAAGAAATCCTCCGCGGTCTTTTTCATCTTTTGCAAGATCATCGCTGAAATTTCCTGTGGTGTATATTTTCTACCATCAATATCAATTCTGACAGTATCATTATCTCCTTTTACTACTTTGTATGGTGTTCTTTCTGCTTCAACCCCTACTTCTCCAAATCTATTTCCCATAAATCTTTTGATTGAAGAGATTGTACGTGTTGGGTTGGTAATAGCCTGTCTTTTCGCAGGATCACCAATTTTTCTTTCACCGTTATCCAAAAAAGCAACAACAGAAGGGGTTGTTCGTCTTCCTTCCTGATTTGGAATTACAACAGGCTCGTTTCCTTCCATTACAGAAACACACGAATTTGTTGTTCCTAAATCAATACCTATGATTTTTCCCATTTATATTAAATTTTTAATTTACTAAGTTTTTGTATTCACCTATCTATAGGACAATTTATATGCCAATGGATAATATGATGACATTTTAACATACAATCGGTATCCCTTCAACATTTTGATGACAGATAGTCACGAATACTAAAAATTACTTCCATTTATGGCATAAAAAAAGCGATGTACCTATCAGCACATCGCCATTTATTTTTGTTCAACTTCCCTTTATAGAAAACCTAGGTCTTTGGTATAACGCCCATTTCTCAATGAATCCAATGAAGGTGCTTTTAGGAATATTCTCCTAGAATACTGAACATTTCGTTCACCGACCAATCCCAATCCCTCCGATAAATTCGTGTAAGGCGGAAGCGGCTGCGAGGAAGTAATCCCTGTATTCGCATTTAAGAAATCATTATACTTTTTAACTTCTTGTCCTGTATAAATGATTTCAACATCAAACCATTCGAATGTACGTACGAATTTTGCATTGGTTTCCAATTGTGACTCAATGAATCGATAAAATTCCTTTCCTTCTACAGCGGCTGTATTAATGTCATTTACATTGGCAAAATTCCATTTGATGCTCTTCGCCTCAAATTCAGGTTCTACATCTTCCGTATTAGCCTCTTCATAATGAATAATAAGATTTATAGAATATGCTGAAGGCTTTGATTCACCATTAATCACCCATCTGATCGAAAAATCTGCCAAATCTGGAATACTCACTTCTTTTTCGGTAATCGGTTTCGTAATCAATATCGTATCCAACAGATCAACCTCGGTAAATACAACATTGAAATCTTCACCTCGATCTAATTCAAATCGAACCTTGTCACCTGGCCTAAAATCATTTTGAGATCCTTCATGGACATAGATGTAATTTGGCTCCGTAGGAAAAAATCCTTCTTCTCGTTGAAATCCCAATTCAGAAGCTTCCGTTTTGGTCAATTCGAATACCGAATTTGTGTTCAAATTGATTAGTTTCACCACTACATTATCATCATAATAAACGGAATCTTCAATTTGAGCGATTTCTTGAGCTGGTTTCAGGGCATCAATGAAGCCTTGTTCTACCCGCACATATTGATCCTCATCACTAGAAGACAACAAAGAATAAACAATGGGCACATTCTCCCCCTTTTCCACTAAATTTAGACTATTGTCACATGACATTAAAATCAATACAGAAAGTGCAATAGAAATATAAATATACAATCTCGTCATAGCGCAAATTTACGTTAAACCCTGAATTTAGAACGCAATAAAACATTTATTTAATTGTCCTTATTGGTTCATTCTGACAATTTATTCAGAATGATTGAACTTCTTTTTCAAGAAATTATTCTCCATTCCAGGTTAAAAAAGCTTTCAAAAAACCATCAATCCCACCATCTAAAACAGCATCCGTATTATTGGTGGAATAATTGGTGCGATGATCTTTAACCCGTCGATCGTCTAATACATATGATCGAATCTGGGAGCCCCATTCATTTTTCATCTTACCAGATTCCACCTTTTCCTTTTCTTTTCGCCTGCGTTCCAATTCCGCTTCATAAAGTCTAGACTTTAACATCACAATGGCTTTTTCTCGGTTGAGATGTTGTGAACGCTCTTCTTGGCACTCCACTACAATTCCAGATGGTAAATGACGAACTCGAACAGCAGATTCTGTCTTATTGACATGTTGTCCTCCCGCACCACTTGCCCGGAAAGTATCCCAATCCAAATCAGCTGGATTGACATCAATCTCAATTCGATCATCTATAAGCGGGTGTACAAAAACAGATGCAAAGGAGGTCATTCTTTTACCTTGTGCATTGAATGGAGAGACCCGAACTAAACGGTGTACACCATTTTCTCCCTTTAACATACCATACCCGTATTCACCATTGATCTCAATAGATACCGATTTAATACCGGCTACATCACCATCTACTTTAGATAATACCGATGTCTTATATCCATTTTTATCAGCCCACATCAAAAACATGCGTTCTAACATCATCGCCCAGTCACAGGCTTCTGTTCCGCCGGCTCCTGCATTGATTTCTAAAATACAAGATAATTCATCTTCTTCCTGATCCATAGAAGTTCTGAATTCCACATCTTCTACGTACTCAATGGTTTCATTGAATTTCTGATTCATTTCTTCTTCTGAAACTTCTCCTTCTCGAAAAAATTCATCCAAAATTTCAAGATCATCAATCTTTTCCTTGAGTACCTCGTATTTCTTAATCCAAGCCTTGTGCGTTTTAATTTTACGCATGATCTCTTCTGCCCGTTTACTATCGTTCCAAAATTCTGGATCAAGTGTAAGTTGCTGATAATCGGAAAGCTCTAAACTTCTTTTATCGACGTCAAAGATAGCCCTTTAAGTGGGCCAGCCTGTTTCTTAAGTCTTTTAATTGCTCTATCGTCACAATACAGTTATTAGAAGGTTAGGTGATTATTCTTGAACCTCGATGTAAAAAATTAATTCATCATTTGCCTCAATGATTCCGCTTCCACGCTCACCATAAGCTAAATCGCCAGGAATAATCAAGGTTGCTTTAGATCCTTTAGGCAATAAGGCTAATCCTTCGTCCCAACCTCTAATCACTCTACCTTGACCTAAAGGAAATGAAAAGACAGTTCCTCGTTTCCAAGAATTATCAAACATCTCCCCTGTTCTTGAAAGCACTCCGTAGTAATGCACATTCGCTGGTTGACCATTCTCTGTAATCGGTCCATTTCCTTTTTCATGAATGATATATTTCAATCCTGAATCGGTGGTTTGAATATCGCCATCCATATCGCCCGATTTAATCTTGGTGTAAATACCAGCAACTTTATCAGCAATGCCACTTTCCAATTCCTTAACAACTTGTTTCTCCGCTTCTAATTTCTCATTTTCTGATTTGATTCTTGCTTTGTATTCTTCCTCATCTATCGATTCAAAAATTCCGATTTTATACAACAATGAGTCATATCCAGAACCGGCAGACTCCTGCTTCCCCAAATGAATATGAATACTATCTCCGACAGTTCCTCCGATTAAAACTTCCGCAAATGGGTTCGGTCTTTGTCCTTCTTCTGGAATCGTTAGTTTGATGACAGCTGGCCTATTATCATCTGCCGAACTATATACAAAATCTCCTTCAAGACTGGTGACCTCCGCATTGAAGTAAGCAAAATTACCTTCATCCAACGCTGCCCCATTACCTTTCTTGATCACCTCGTATATGTAACCACTTGGAGATACTTTCATTCCTTGGGAACCAGTTCCACAAGACATGATCATTAAACTTAGCGTAATCGCTAAAACAACAAGAATATTTCTCATATTATTTATATTTCAATTTTTTATGTGATTTCTTTCTTTTCCATATACATGGGAAGAATTTCTTTAAATTTTTCGATGACCTTTGTCAGAGAACCATATTGTGCCCCACCTGAAGCATTTTTATGTCCTCCACCCTTAAAATGATTGCGCGCAATTTCTTGTACAGAAATATCACCTTTAGATCGTAATGAAATCTTGACAATTTGTGGTTGTTGAGTAATTAAAGCTGCTAGCTTGATATCCGACATCATTAATAGGTAATTGACAATACCTTCTGTGTCACCCCGTTGAATATTAAAATTGGAATAATCATACTTATTCAACACAATAATCCCAGTACTATATTCTTCTATGATTTCCATGCGCTTATACAATGCGTGTGCCAACAATTTCATCTGTTTGATCTTCATTGAATTAAAAATCAAATCTTGAATCTCTTTAACGTCAATGCCCGTCTCTTGCATTTTTGCGGCACAAATAAAGGTATTGGGCCGCGTATTATATTTAAACGAACCTGTGTCCGTGATAAGCCCTGTCAAAATACATTGAGCTATATCTTGATCCAAATATTTTGCATGATCCATCAGCCCCATAAAATGATAAACCAATTCAGCCGTAGAGGATGAACTCGTATCAGAAAGTCCAAAATCATAAAAAGGCTCCGGATCTAGATGATGATCGATCATGACTATTTTTGCATCCGTTGCAGCGATGCGTTCTCCTAATTTATCGATACGATCTAATCCATTGTAATCCAAGGAAAAAATAACTTCACAAACATCGATAAATGGTTCTAATTCCTCATGATGTACATCGTAGATATAAAAATCTTCAATTTGCGGTAAGTATGTAAAAGTAGAGGGATATTCACTTGGTGCGGTTACTTTTACCTTATGTCCTAATTTTTGAAGATACAAACTCAAAGCAATGGAAGAGCCGAGGGCATCTCCATCCGGATTTCTATGTGATGTAATGAGAATGTTCTTAGGCATTCTCAATAATTCTTTTAAATCTTTAATTTCTTCCATAAACTAAGCGCGAAATTGAATAATTTATATGAAATAAACCAATTTATGTTGATCTCCTTATGACAAACAAAAAAGGTTGAGATCAGTAATCTCAACCTTTCAATTCTATTTTTAAAATATTACTTACAATACGTCCAGCTTAAAGATAAATTTACCGCATTGCTCATAAGGAGCATCTAAATCTTTTTCATATTTATATGCCTTGGCAACATTCAAAGCTGTTTTAAGAAATTTCTTATCTCGAATATTCGTTTCAGAGCGAATCAATGAGGTGTAGGTAACATTCCCTTTTACATCAATACACATCTTGACGGTAACTTTACCTGATTTTGTCATTAATTTAGTCAGCTCTTTCTGCGGTATATAGGTAACTCGTCGACCAAAAATCCCATCACCAGAATCATCATACTTACCCTGTCCTGCTCCACCCGTTCCAATCCCACTACTTCCATCATTACCAGTGTTATCCTTTCCAGAACCACTTCCTGAAGAGGTTTTACCTGTCCCAGTTTTACTACCACCAGGTTTTGTACTAGTATTTTTAGATCCCGAACCGCTACCAGAAGAGGTAGACGTTGTCTTTGGTTTGCTTGGTTTAGAAGGCTTGGTCGCTTTTGTAGGGGTACTAGTATTTGTTTTAGGCTTTGGTTTTTCAGGAACCGGATCTTTTTTAGGCTTTTCTATAATCACAGGATCTTCAAAAGCTTCAATCGGGCTTTCATCTTCAATGACCTCTTCTACTACGGGGTCTATCGGGTCCGGA
>JAHDFB010000080.1 GCA_020628475.1 Saprospiraceae bacterium
ATAGGTCCATATAATGTGAATAAAAGTGGTTCAGGTGATATGTATTATAAGGGCGCCAACATGTTACATACCATCCGAACGATGATTAATGATGATGAAAAATGGAGAGCTATCTTACGAGATTTAAACAAAACCTTTTATCATCAAACCGTCGAGACCAAACAAATCGAAGATTTTCTAATCCAACAAAGTGGACTGGATTTGCAACCTATATTCGATCAATATTTGAGAACGATCCAAATACCTGAATTGGAATATTACACCAAGGATGATCGACTATACTTCCGTTGGTCCAATTGTGTAGACGATTTTAACTGTCCGGCTGAATTGTCGTCTGGTTCGACGTCCTTATTAGTCTATCCTAGTACAAAATGGGATAACATTGAAATTAGTACCTTGGATAAAAAATGGAAGCTTAAAGAAGATTATTATGCTACCGTCAAGCGAATCAAAAGGCCTTAATAATCGACTGCTTTAAACATCTACATGTTTCCATTTGCCTTTTCTGAACCACCATATTCCAAGAATGGCAATTAGTACCTCCGCGGTAGTTATGGCGATCAGTACTCCGATAGGGCCCCAATCTAAGATGATGGCAGTAAGATATGCGAGTGGAAGTTGATACACCCAGAAGGATACAAAATTGATAACCGTAGGTGTCTTCGTATCACCAGCACCATTGAAGGCTTGGGTGACTACCATACCGTAAGCATAAAACACATAACCGGCAGCTATTACTCGTAAGCTCAATGCACCATAGTGTACAACCGCTGATTCCGTATTAAATAAACCGATCAATTCAGGGGCAAAAAATAGATAAGCCAAACTGACTATGATCATAAAAATAGCATTATAGCGACCAGTAATCCATACTGACTTTTCTGCCCGATCCGGTTTCTCCGCACCCAAATTTTGTCCGACCAAAGTAGCTGCCGCATTACTCATTCCCCAGGATGGCATCAAGGTAAATAACATGACACGGATTGCTATGGTATATCCGGCGATAACCTCTGTACCAAACACTGAAATAATACGCATCAATACAATCCAACTCGATGTTCCAATGATAAATTGACCAATACCTCCAAGTGAAATTTTAATCAATTTCCACATCACTTTAAAATCAAGAATGAATTTCTTAACAGACAACTTGATTCTACTCCAACCAAAGAATAGAATGGCTAATTGAGCAATGACTGCTAGAGATCGTCCAGAGACCGTTGCAATGGCCGCCCCGGTCACTCCCATTTCGGGAAATGGTCCATATCCAAAAATTAATATCGGATCTAAAATGATGTTGAAACAATTTGAAAACACCAACAACCACATCGCGATCGATGCCTCTCCTGCCCCTCTAAAAATAGCGTTGATCAAAAACAGCAACATGATGACCACATTGAAGCTCAGAATGATCTGAGTATAACGATAACCAGAGTTGATCACCTGTTCATCCGCTCCCATCATGGCCAGAATTTCTTTCGAAAAGAATGCTCCACCCAATCCAATTATTATAGAAACGAGAATCCCTAAGCTAATGGCCTGGACCGCCACTTTTTGAGCTCCTTCTTCGTCTTTCTCTCCAATTCTTCTAGCTACCATAGCCGTTGCACCCATACTCAAACCGATACCCACAGCATAGACTAAAGTAACAACTGATTCTGTCAACCCTACCGTCGCCACGGCATCAACGCCTACTTTAGATACAAATAATATATCCGCCAAAGCAAAAGCCGACTCCATAAACATTTCTAATATCATGGGAATCGACAGTAAAAAAATGGCACGTTTGATGGACCCCGTAGTAAAATCCTTTACCTGCCCTGTAATCGCCATTTTAAATAAGGCGATAATATTCTTTATTGATTTCAAAATTTTGATTTAATGTCCATAGTTACAGTGCTCTGAAACCAAGGATGTGATGAAATAATCCTTGTCCTACAAGTAGATTATAGTAGGAAGAATTTGAAAGGAACGAGGTTAAATTGACTACTTCATAAAACAAATGTAGAAAAAAATATGATATCTGATGATCGAATATTTACAAGTTCCAAATTCATATCAATTTGACGGGCGAACAACAATTTTCATTTCCATCGGATCATAATCATAGTGAATATGGTCAAATTCTGTACCTTTGATATAACAAAAAGTCTTAATATGTTATCTAAATATACTGCTGTATTATTCCTTCTATTCGTTTCTTCTGGTCTTTTTGCTCAACTACCGGATGGGTCGGAAGCTCCGAACTTCAATCTGACTGATCTTAACGGGAATACCCATATTCTATATGATATATTAGAAGAAGATAAAAGTATGATCATTGATTTTTCAGCAACATGGTGTGGAAATTGTTGGAATTATCACCAAAGTAAGGCACTAGATAATGTATACGACATGTACGGTCCAGACGGCACAGATAAAACACGTGTTCTTTGGATTGAAGCGGACGCCAATACCAGCGCTGAATGTATAACAAATTCATCGGGATGTATGGGATCTACAATCGGTGACTGGACCAACGGATCTAACCACCCTTACATCAATCTTGACAACTCCAATATTTCGGTTAAATCGGATTATAATATCAACTCTTTTCCAACCATCATTGGAATAGCCCCCAATAAAAAAATGTACGAAATTGGAAAACTGACCAATCTGAATACTTGGGATAGTTGGATCAATGAAACGTTTGCCTTGGACTATACCGCTACAGTAAGCGAAAATGCCATCGATCTAGAAGTAATTGCTGGAAGCGGTACCATCAGCTATGAGTGGAGTAATGGTGCGACCAGTCAAGATTTGAATGACCTCGATCCGGGTATTTATTATTGCACCATTACGGAAGGAAGAGGACACTCGATCGAAACGATCATGTTCGAAATCAATGCTTCTTCTATCAGCATAAGCTGCCCTCCAAGTGTACAAAGCCATTGTTCCATTGACGATATTCCTGCATATAATAATGTTGAAGATTTTACAAATGCCGGTGGATTAATCAGTGGCAATACTGATCCGAATAGCTTTGTTTTGATCTCCGAAACTTCAGATGAACAACAATGTCCTGAGACTTTCACAAGAGTATATTCTATTGGCAATGGTTCAGGACAAGTAGTAGAATGCACTCAAGAAATTATTATACATGATACCGAAGCTCCACTAATCATTTTTAATAATGACATTCTGATTTCCGAAACAGAATTAGAATCCAGTAAAATTACCAGCTTCGAAATCTTGGAAATGCAAGCGAGCACCATTGAAGACAATTGTGGCATCGATCCTTCTAGCATTGCACTGGTAGAAGAAATCAGTTCCAATACCGTGTGTGAAGAAATTATTCGAAATTATGAAATCAGCGATTATTGTGGCAACGTGGCCTCTTTTTCACAGTCCGTATTTATTGAATTAGGTAGTTCCGCTGAATTATCATTTAATTCCTCGAATGACGAGCTATCTGTGAATTTCCAACCAAGTAGTAACTTCGATGATATTATTCAAAGTTATTTATGGGACTTCGGAGATGGCATGAATTCTAGCGAATCCATGCCAAGTCATAACTTCGATATGATCGGCACGTACAATGTTTGCCTTACCGTCTCTACAGCACAGTGTGGAGACAAAACGACTTGTATGGACATCGAAGTTAAAATGGATGTTTCTGTCCATAACCAATCGATACAAAGTACTATAGAATTCTACCCAAATCCGGCAGGCGAAAACATTCATCTATTACCGAATTCAAAAGAATTGATACTCTATCATGTAAGCATTATAGATTTGAAAGGAAACCAGGTTCTCCATCTGAACAATCCATCACAAATCGTCGATATTTCTGGTTTAGAAACAGGCGTGTACATCATTCAATTCAGCAGCAATGCTGGAAATGTTATCAAAAAACTGGTCAAAATATAACCGTCGGATATCATTGGTAATCGCTGTACTTTAAAAGCAGACATCGATCAATTCTGGTGCCTGAGGTAAAAGAAATAGAAGGTTTAATCGTACAGCAATTTGACTTAGAATTTGATTTTATCAGGTAGCTTTTGCGTTTGATATAAATTCGAAGGTCATCCTCCGTTTCAATCTTATTTTTTTCTTTTTTTTGTGCTAAAAAGACATCCTTTGGAACAAGCTATATTTGATTTAATACAGACCAGAACACAACTTCCTTTTAAATCCATTAAAAACACGGTTCAATTACTGGATGATGGTGCAACAATCCCTTTTATTTCAAGGTATAGAAAGGAAATGACTGGTTCTTTGGATGAAGTTTCCGTTGCTGATATCAGTAATGCTTATTCTAGCGTCAAAGAACTCATGGCTAGAAAAGAATATATCTTATCAACCATCCGCGAGCAAGGTAAATTACATGCGTCCCTCCAACAAAAAATCGAAAACACCTGGGATGCGACCGCCTTAGAAGATTTGTATCTTCCGTATAAACGCAAAAAAACCACTATAGCTGCTATCGCAAGAGCAGCTGGTCTAGAGCCATTGGCTGAAATTATCTTCAGAAATAAAACGAGAAATCTACCCAACTCCGCACAACAGTTTGTTCGAGGTGACATCCAAGATATAGAATCTGCCCTTCAAGGGGCACGAGATATCATTGCCGAAAATATAAGTGAACATACCGTCGTTCGCGAAATTGCTAGAGATGTCTATCAGAAGACCGCCACACTATCATCCAAGCTTATCAAGTCTAAGGAAAAGGAAGCGGAGAAGTATAAGAACTATTTTGACTTCAGTCAATCCCTGAAGCGAATTCCTTCGCATCGATTGTTGGCTATGTATCGAGGTGAATCAGAAAAAATGCTCCGTGTTAAAATTGATGTAGATCAAGAACGACTCACTCGCCGTATTGAAAATTACTTCATTAAACATCCCTCGGATTGTACAGAACAAGTAAAATTGGCCGTACAGGACAGTTTAAAGCGTTTGATTATACCTTCTATCAGCAATGAATTCCGGAAAGCAGCCAAATCTAAAGCAGATGATGAGGCTATCGAAGTATTCTCCGAGAATCTAAAACAGCTCTTACTGGCAGCACCACTGGGTGAAAAGAATATCTTGGCCATCGACCCGGGCTTTCGGACAGGTTGCAAAGTGGCCATCCTTAATAAAAAAGGTGTTTACCTGTCCTCAAAAACAATATTTCCGCATCCTCCAAACGCACAATTGGAAAGGGCTAAAACAACTATTTTACAGCTCATTGAACGTCATAACATAGAGGCCATAGCCGTTGGAAATGGAACCGCGGGACGCGAAACCATGCAATGGTTAAATCAAATCGTATCCTCCACGACGGCTTGTTACCTTGTCAATGAAAGTGGCGCATCCATTTACTCAGCCAGTGAAGTAGCTCGAGAAGAATTCCCTGATCTAGATTTGACGGTTCGTGGAGCTATTTCTATTGGTCGCCGACTAATGGATCCCTTGGCTGAATTGGTAAAAATTGATCCTAAAAGTATTGGTGTAGGTCAATATCAACACGATGTCAATCAAACGAAGTTGAAAAATAAGTTGGATCAGGAAGTGGTACATTGTGTCAACAAAGTGGGTATCAATCTGAATACAGCAAGCCATCATTTGCTTTCTTATGTTTCGGGTCTCGGGCCTACCCTCGCCCAAAATATAATCCAATACAGAAATGAGAACGGTGGGATTCAATCTAGAAAAGAATTATTGAAGGTGCCGAGAATGGGACAAAAGGCCTTCGAACAAGCAGCTGGTTTTTTGCGTATTCGGAAAGCCAAAGAATTACTGGACAATACAGGAGTCCATCCAGAATCTTATCCTTTAGTACAAACGATGGCTCAGTCTTTGGGCGTAAGCCTAGAAGAACTAATCTCTAATGAAAAACTTATTAACCATCTATCCTTGCAACAATTTGTAACGGATACCGTCGGTATGCCAACGCTCAAAGATATTATCCAAGAACTCAAAAAACCCGGAGTGGATCCAAGAGGGGCAGCGAAGGTCTTTCACTTTACCGAAGGAATCCGATCGATCAGCGATCTAAAAATTGGAACGAAGGTCAAAGGAATCATAAATAATCTGACAAAATTCGGTGCTTTCGTTGACATTGGTATTAAAGAAAGTGGGCTCATCCATATTTCTCAAATTACCAACAGTTTTATCAAAGATCCGAGTGAAAAATTGGCATTAGGACAGGAAGTAGAAGCTATGGTCATCGATGTCGATATCCCTAGAAAAAGGATTTCCCTAAGCCTGAAGTTTTAAAGATAGGCATCGAATTCCGGCTTCCATTTAACCATCAGGTAAACCATTTTTTGGAAATGTCCTTATAACGCGTTCTTCCTATTGGAAGTACCTTATTGTCCTTCAACTTGAGGCTATACTTACTTCCGGGCTCCACCATCAGATGGTCCGCCTCCTTCATACTACACAAATAAGACTTATGAATACGCTCAAAATAGCTAGGAAGTAAAACGCCCAATGCATCCAGAGATTTGTTATGTATTTCCTTGCGACCGTTACGAAGGTAAATCTCTGAATATATACCTGCGCCTTGTATGTATAGGACCTCATCGATAGCAATTAATTGACGTTTCCCAGCTTTTTTAACGCTCAAAAATTTCAGATGATCAGCACCTTTTTGATCGATTTTAATTCGTTTACAAGCTTTTGTCAATCGATCGATATCAAATGGTTTAGGCACAAAATCCAACACGCCATACTCAAATGCTTCAATGGCTCGATCTTTATAGGCCGAAACGATAATGGTATGAAAAGATTCGGCCACGACTTCTTCCAATATTTGAAATCCGTCCAATCCATTTAAATTCAAATCTAAAAATAGCAAATCAATGCTGGCGTTTTTCATTTTTTGCAAGCCCGACTCCAATGAATCCGCCGTCAACAACAAGTCAAGTTCTCCAGAAAAAATTTCTTGGATCATACGTTGTAAGCGCTTCAATATCCGTGCTTCATCTTCTACGATTAAAATTTTCATGCTTCTTTTATTTCAATTTGTGTTAACCAACCATCTTCCACTGCATTCGATGTAAATGCCCATCGATCAGGAAAACTTTCTTGTAATCTAGACTTAATATATTTATTGCCCGTTCCTTCTCGAACTTGCTCATAGGCCCCGGAAATCTGTCTGATTTTTGAGCCACAGTGAATACTATATCGCTTTGATTCATGTGTTCTTTCAAAACGAATACTAAAATCAATCTTCCGGTTATCCAACGGCAATCCATGCGTGATACCATTTTCGATGACCGTATGAAAAATTGCTGGTGGGATAAACTCATTATAATCGATATCATACACTTTCAAATCATAATCGATTTCTTTACGAAAAGCCATCACCTCCAAATGTGATTTGCAGAGTTTGATTTCTTGTTCGATAGGTACAAGACTCAAATCGGCCATTTCATTGAGTACTTCAAATTCTGCTGCCAATGCATGGATGAACTTGACACCATCTTTCGGAGAATCCTCGACCCAGTCAATCAAACTGGTCAAGGTGTTCATTATAAAATGCGGTTTTATATTTTTCTTGAGCAATTCCGTTTTTAAGCGTTCTGATAATACCAACGAAGCTTCAAATGCCTTTCGCTCGTGCCGACGAATTATGGTAAGAGCAACCAAAATACTGAGTATTAAAACGATAAAACTCATAAATAATCCAACGTCATAAGCGCTTACATAAGGAATCTTAACATACTTGGAAGTCTTGAGAACAATCAGGGCCAGTATACAACCTGAAAGAATGACCAAGGCTGTTTTTTGGCGCTTATATACGGCATATAAGACAATCAGAATCGAAAATATCCACATTATCATGTTATGTTGCTTGGCTATGTAATCGAAACTGAAATGGTACTTGTTTTCAAGCCAAATGACTACAATCGCTAAAACAAGGAACAAATACTTCTTGAAAGGAAAGTCAAAAAGCAGGGTAAAGGTATATGGAACAGCATAAGTCAAAAACAAATGTAGATATCCAATCCAATGTAATCGCGCGCGTTGAAATGGATAGGGATAAGCATAGAATAATTTTACATATTCTAAGAAAAATATCGTCAATATCACCAGACAGATAATACTTAATAAGAGAGAAGCATAATCTTTCCGCTGGGTAATAAAGAGCATGAAAAAGTAAAACGCCGCAATAAGTATACCTCCACCGATCAGAAACATATATTTTGTGATTTGTAAAGGCGTTCTAGTCAAACTATAGACATCATCCATCACAAAGTAGGCATGTTGAAATAAGTTCTTATCAGAAATATGAGACCGAAGCGATAAAACATGTCGCCCCGGTTGTGCGACCTCCTTATCCAATACAAAAAAGGACCAATACGGACCAATTTCTTCCTCCTGAGTTTCTGTGGCAATTTGACCACTCTTTCCAATATAGGTTCCGTCCCAGTAAGCATCATAAGATCCGATACTGACAATTTTAATCGCCGGATATTCGTAATGAGGTAAATCCTCTGGCAGTTCAAAATCAAATCGGACCCAATAAATTCCTTCTGCCGTACTATCAATATAATAAGGCCAATGACTATCATCGTAGCCTGCTTCTTTCCAAATCATTGAATCCCCATGCATGATCCGTTGATCGGGATATCCAAATGCGTCGTACTCCATCTGACAAGACTGTAGCATCATGAGAAATAAGATGCCAACCGAAATATAAAGCGCTACTTTTTTCATAATTCAAAAGTAACTACATAATTCATACTTTCTAATCCGTTCACAAGCCTATTGAGCAGTTCAAATGTTTTTCCTTTTTTTCATTTCAGAAGCCAACTAATATTGTATCAGATTTAATTGACAAACTATCAAACATTCTAATTATGACACAAGTATTCAATCTTATTCTGAGTTTATTACTTAGTTTCCTTTCCTTATCCATGTTCGCTCAAAATCAAGCGCAGGGAAGTATTTCTGGTATTCTTCAAAGCGATAATCAAGAAGCGATCGCTTATGCCTCCATCTCGACCTTTGATTCAAACCAGCAATTTATAGCCGGTACGATCAGTGATGAAAATGGTCAATTTAAATTAGACGGCCTTCCATTAACCACCCTAGAACTCAAAATAAACTACCTCGGGTTTCAAGAATTTCAACAGACTATCGAATTGAGTTCTTCCAATAAAAAAATAAAGCTAGGTACTATTGCCCTACGTCCTGATAAAAACCTAATGGATGAAGTCGTTATATCCGCAGAAAAGTCAACATATACACAGAAATTAGATAAAAAAATATTCAATGTTGGCAAAGATATTTTAGCCCAAAACGGTTCAACCTCCGATGTTTTGAATCAGGTTCCCCAGGTATCCGTTACTCCAGACGGAGCCGTTAGTCTTCGCGGAAATAGTGCCGTTCAAATCCTTATCAATGGACGTCGTTCAGGACTCACCATGAATAACGCCATCGATCAAATCGCAGCAGAAAACATCGCACATATAGAGGTCATCACGAATCCATCAGCTGCTTTTAATGCAAGCGGTACTGCTGGAATCATTAACATAGTACTCAAGAAAAACACCCTAAAAGGATGGAGTGGACAACTGAGTTTAAATGGTGGATTTCCTGCCAATCATATTGTCATGCCTAGTATCAATTATAAGAATAAAAAAATCAATCTTTTTGCTAATTACCGACTTCGATATTCCGACTATAACGGAGATTACTCGTTACTTCAAGAATCGAAATTACCAAATGACTTAAGCACTCTAAGCAAATCTGAGCGAGAATTGAGACACGATGATGGTCGTTCATTATACCTGGGTGGAGATTATTACATCAACGACAAAAACAGCATTACCCTTGCCTACTACCGATCTGACATCAAAGACACGGACACTACTTATCTTAATTATGACTTCAATCAAGACATTGAATCTCGATCATTCTTGCGTAAAGGTGTATCCGTAGAACGTCGAAACTACAATCAGTTAGAATCTAATTTTACGCATCAATTTAAGCAAAATGGGCATAAATGGACGATGGATTTGCAATATGATTTCTGGAATAGTACCAAAGATTGGACACTTCAGACAAGTGGAGACAATGAACCTTTAAATATACCAAGTCTCCTGCGCACCAATACGATTTCTGGAAGTCAAGACTTCGTTATCAAGACAGATTATATAAAGCCATTAACAGAAAAAAGTAAATTGGAACTAGGCGCACAAATGGAAACGCGTACCATAGATAATGACTTCGTGGCAGAAGAAGAAATGGACGAATCTTGGTCGATCTTCAGAAACTACAATTTCGATATTGCTTACTCGGAACGAATTGCAGCTGCCTACGCTCAATATGGCACGAGTATAAAAAAATGGAATGTACAAGCTGGCTTAAGAGCGGAACAAACACTGATTGATATCCAAGACGCAACGTCCACGTATGCAGAAGATTATAATTATTTCAATCTCTTCCCTTCCCTTTTTATTTCTCGTGAATTAAATGATCATCACTCTATTCAAGCTTCGTATTCTCGACGAATTCAGCGTCCAAGTCTTTGGAATTTATTCCCGTACCGAGAAATTACAGATGTTAACATAATTTACCTAGGGAATCCAAATTTACGCCCTGCATTTACGAACGGAATCGATCTGTCTTATATGTCTGTTTATGACAAATGGAGATTCAATCCGGGTGTTTATGTACGATCTACGAATAATGTTACCACCAATTATTATTCTCTAAATGATGATGGTATCATTGCTGCCTTACCCATCAATATAGCCAATCGTACGGAGCTAGGAACGGAGTTTTCCTTGTATTACAAACCGCTTAAAATGACGGACTTCCGAGGTGAATTCAATTATTTTTACTTCAACAATATGGGTAGTTATAACCAAGAAAGCTTGGATCAAACCGGGTCGACATGGAGCTTCCGAGTTTCCAATAATCTAAATCTAAGTAATACGACCCGTGTTCAAACCCGCTTTGATTATCGCGGCCCGAATCGGACGGCACAAATACAATATTTTTCAAGCTATGATTTAAGTATTGGAATCAGCCAAAGTTTCTTAGACAATAGATTAAGCATCAATGTCCGGGGTATGAACTTATTAAATTCCAGATATCAACGATCTTTAACAGATACGCCAGAGTACCGTATCGATGAAAACTCAACCAGAATTGGTCGTCGATATTCAGTTGGATTATTATATCGAATCAATATGAAACCTCGCCAACGCATACGTCAAGAAAATAGACAGAATAGATAGAATTCAAAATAGCGTTAACATTCTGTTCAGCATCATTTACACTTTATGGCTGTACTTTTGATGAAAGAAAATGAGCAGAATGTTATGCGTTTTATCATCCCTTTTATAATTACATTGTTTTTATTGGCTTGTACCCAGTATACTCCAGCCAATTTTGGTGCGGCAGCTTCATTTTTTCCTCCAAGTCAAATACTGGAGGTAGGAATTGTAAATAAATATTACGTAACGCGTTATGAAGATAAGCAAGATCCATCTACAGAAATTCAGTATCGAGCATATGAACTATTAAAAGATACGCTGTTCGTAAAAAACTACAATGCAGGCTATGAATTAAAGACCGTCAAAAAATATCTTTTTATAGATAATATCATGACCATGATTGCCGGCTTTGCATTCGATGGTCGAAACAATAAATCGGACTTCGAAATCCTCGATGGAAACTTTTTGGTTTGGAATAATGAATTTAAAGAAAATCTTTTTCATTACAAGCAGAATAGCAAATACTTCAACAGAGAAACCGCTTTAACCCAGGATCTAGTTGAAGATACAACCTACTTTGGTCTAAAAACGAAGAAATTTACGAATGACTATAAAGTGATCATAACGAGCGAAGAAGATTCCAGTATCTATAAAGGCCAGGATATTCGCTTCTATGCAGAAGGAAAAGGCAATGTTTACTTCCGATCAAAAGCAGATAATTACTTAATCGAAGGAGAATTGGTCGAACAAATTCCTATGGAACGTTTTATACAACAAAAAAATCATGGGCATCATCGAATTGCCTATATCGATCCAGAAACAAGTTTGCTCACTCAAGAATCATTTAGCCCTTGTGACGAAAACCCAGCAGAGTATTTTGACTACTACAACGGAACACCTGCTGCACACTTCAAGGGTAAAAAAGGAGGCCTGTGGGCACTACTCCATGAATACATAAAACCAGAATTATTAGAAGGTGAATCCGGTTATTTATCCGTTCGTTTTTTGGTCAATTGCCAGGGTGAAACCGGCTATTTCACAACGGAAATGTCCGATTTAGATTATCAAGAATACACATTTCCCGAATCTTTGACACAACATTTAGTGGCATTTACCAGCAGTTTGAAATCTTGGCAAGCTACACATATTCAAGGCGAAGCTAGAGACAGTTATGCCTATATCATCTATAAAATCGTCGATGGAAAAATCACTGAAATATTACCTTAGCATACTTGTATGGAGCGCACTAATTTTTAGCGCATGTGGTGATTCCTATTCTTATTATAAAAAGGAAATTCCTGTCAAAGAGTACGAAAAATGGGCTGATCAACTCACCAATGGAATGGGGTATTTCTATCAAGGATCTGTGCCCAATATGTTTCAACTGTATGAAGCACGCAACTATGATCCAAACAGTGCACTCATAAGCAGAGAAATTGGAGTTCCCTATTTAAAACGAGGCTTTCCCGTTGAATTTCACAAATATTATGCGGAAAGCGCCAATTTAGATCCTTACAATTGGCAAGGATGGAGAGGCTATTTATATCTGTACTTTTACAGAGATTACGAACGTGCTTTAATCGATTTTGATGCTACCGATATTTTAACACCAGATTTTGTAGATTATCCGCAATCCTTGAGCGTCGATTATATGAGAGCCATTTGCTACTATTATCTTGATCAACCTCAAAAAGCCATCGCTTACATGGAAAAACACATCGAATTGGAAAGTTCGAATGTCGGCAGATTCTATGTAGATAGTAAATCCTTTTTATTACTGGGAAAAGCACATGAGCAACTTGGAAACCTTGAAGAAGCGCGGCAATACTACCTAGATGCCTTAAAAAATGATGCCGGTGTAGCCTCCATATTGTTTCATCTAGCCCAAATTCATCATAAGCTGGATTTAAAAGCCAAGGCAACAGAATATTT
>JAHDFB010000013.1:0-14566 GCA_020628475.1 Saprospiraceae bacterium
CTTGGATATCATGGCTCCAATTCGCTTTGCCGTACATGGCATCTAAGAACTGCTGTACTAGTCTTTTGATTTGATTGTGATCTTGAATGTCATAACTTTTTCTGCTGCGATGATGGTTCTTCGGTTTTATTTCAAGCCATCCTTCGTCGACTTGATGTGATTTCTTTTGGACGAAAGTCCTCAACAAAGAAAAATAACTATCGCTTAAATAGATAATGGTGTTCTTGTTAGGAAGCTCGAGTTCTACCCCCTGACTCATCTTTCCGTCCTCCGGTTTTCGAAAAAGCTTAAGACGAATTTGTTTTAACTGTGTAATGGTGTTTTCCGATAATTCTTTGACCCAAGATAACGCAAGTGCAAAAAAGATCATAATTAGACTTGTCTTAAATATCGCCGAGAATAAGATCAAATTTATATCGGATCCGATCATTTTAAATATTTGAGCAATAAAGGTGATCAAAATGGATAATAGTGCGATCCAGGCAAGCACAGGCAATCGACGTTTATCAAAGGAAGACCACATGATAATTCCAAGAAAAATTAAGGTAAATACTGCATAGTAGACATCCAATTCACTGATGATGGAGTTATTTTGCTGTAGCCAAATTTTTCTTAGCGTAGGGAGTAAGGAAAATAAGAATGGAATGCCTACAATGAGCTTCCAGAATTTGGATTTTACGATGCCTAATATACTTTTAGGAATGTATCGAAACCAAGGTAAGGCCAAAAGTATGAACAAGCTATTGAATAGAGAAAAAATACTGCGCCAGCCTGTCCATTTAATATGTTCTACGGCTTGCGTCGAACGAATTTGTTCTATGGCTTGATTTATTTCTACGGTGGTGGCTTGCTCATAACTGGAAAGAAGGGCATTCCATTGTTGAAGTCCTTGAGCACAATAATATACTTCAATTAAACCAGAGAGACTCCAACATAATACAGAAATAGCCAACCACACTTGTCCGAAATCGTTTTGTTTTTTACCGATGTGGTACCAAATAGCAATCAATCCAATAAAAGCAAATAGACAGGCACCAAATTCCCACCATCCGTAGAAGGAGAGTAACTTGAGTCTTGATATGATATCTATAAGTTCGTAATGCTTCATGATTATGGAATGATTTTTCCGATGCTGGCTTGATAGAGTTTATACCATTCTTCATGGCTTATTTGAATCTTCAGAGATGACTTGGCCGCTATAATTCGATTTATTTTAGTAGTACCAATCACTGGAATTACCTTCGCGGGATGTTTTTTTATCCAAGCAATTAACAACTGGTCTAAGCTGCAATTGTATTTCTCACATAGAGGGTCTGCTATCTTTTTAATGTTCATTTTTTGATCGGAGTCTTGATCTGAAAACAATACATGAGCCCCAAGTGGTGACCAAGCTGTAGCTTGTATGCCTGATTGAATACATTGATCCAAGGTACCATTATCCAATGCTTCCGTATGAATTAATGAAAATTCGATCTGATTGGTGACCAAGGGAACAAAGCTATGTAACATGTCCACTTGACTTCTAGTGAAATTGGAAACTCCGAAAGATTGCACTTTTCCTGCGTTCTTTAAGGATTCGAAGGCTTCGGCTATTTCATGTGGATCCATCAAATAATCCGGACGATGTAGCAATAATAAATCTATATTGTCACACTGGAAATTTATAAGTGAATGCTCGACCGATTCTATAATGTGTTTGGCAGAAGAATCATAGGATTTGCATTGATGTTCCGGTCTATTTGGAGATTCCATACGAATCCCACACTTAGTAATTAACTGCAGTTTAGAACGAAGATCTTTACGCCTTCCGAGCACTCGACCAAATTCTTGTTCTGTGGTATAAGATCCATAGATGTCCGCATGATCAAAGGTGTTGAGCCGTTGTTCTAAACATTGATCTATAAAACGTTCATACTCGTTCGAGGTCATATTGACACCCCATTTTCCCAAGCGCATCGTACCTACGATTAAGTCTGAAAATTTTATCATGATGTAAATATATTGAAACTGACTTGTAATTTGGTATAAATAAAAAAGCACTTGAATAAATCCAAGTGCCTTGTTATTGTGGGTAGTATTTTTCTAAGTTAATGATAGTTGCATGCGTTTTTCCAAACTAGCAACGGTATCTTTGAAAGCCGTATCCGTATCCATCCTATCTTTGATGGTTTTGCACGAATGTAATATGGTGCTATGATCTCTTCCTCCAAAATGCTTTCCAATAGATTTGAGACTATTTTTTGTATACTCTTTACTAAAGTATATTGATAGATGTCGAGCTAACGCTACATCTTGTTTTCGAGTTTTGGATCCTAGTTTTTCAACAGAAATACCATAATACTCAGAAACCATTTCTTTAATCAATTCAACGGTTAACTCTCGATTATCATTGCTATTGAAACGCTGAATCACCTCTTTGGCTAAAACCATATCAATTTCTCGTTGATTCAAGGTTGCTTGGGCGATGAGCTGAATAAGAACTCCTTCTAATTCTCTGATATTATTTTTTACATGATAGCAGATATAATTACTTACCTCTCTAGGGACTTCAATTTTTTCTTTGGACATCTTTGCTTCCATAATAGCGATCCTAGTTTCGAGGTCTGGTCGGTGAAGATCGGCTTCGAGTCCCCATTTAAATCGAGAAAGTAATCGGTCTTGTACACCTTGCATTTCATTTGGAGCACAATCAGAAGTTAGGATGATTTGCTTTCCACAATGTTTTAAATGATTGAAGATGTTGAAGAAA
The DNA here is from genome assembly GCA_020628475.1 of Saprospiraceae bacterium. Taxonomy (GTDB): domain Bacteria; phylum Bacteroidota; class Bacteroidia; order Chitinophagales; family Saprospiraceae; genus JAHDFB01. The sequence continues at coordinate 2,750 of JAHDFB010000013.1, forward strand.
ATTTCTTGAGTTTTCTGTTTCTCTGCTAGAAACTGAATATCATCAACAATGAGAACATCTACTAACTGATAGAAATTTACAAAGTCATTTACAGAACCATTTCTAATGGATTGTATTAGTTGATTGGTAAATTTTTCGGTAGAAACGTAGAGTACATTTTTGTTTGGAAAATTTTTCAAAGTTTCATTTCCAATGGCCTGCGCCAAATGTGTTTTACCCAGTCCCACATCACCATAAATGAATAGTGGGTTGAAAGCCGTTTCTCCGGGTCGATTGGCAATAGCTTTACCCGCAGATCTAGCTAAGGTATTACAATCACCTTCGATATAATTTTCTAAAAGGTAAGAAGCATTCAATTGAGGGTTGAATTTAACCCTTTTGATGCCAGGTATTACGAAAGGGTTTTGGATTTCTTCAGGAGAAATACCAATTTTTTCTTGATCACTTTCGTCTTTGATCGAGGCACTCATGCTCGATTTACTATTCTCTACTTTGAAGCGGTACTCCAAGCGTCCACTGGATCCGAGAGATTCCATAATTGCTTTTCGAAGTACTTGAAGGTGGTTTTCTTCAAGCCATTCGTAAAAGAATTTATTTGGTACCTCAATGGTCAGTATATCACCTGTCAGCTTAACAGCTTTAATGGGTTCAAACCATGTTTTAAAGGTTTGAGTATTTACATGTTCCTTAATTACACGTAAACACTGATCCCACGCACCCAAGTAATCTTTCTTCATCTTTAGCTCTGGTTTTAACACACTTTGTTAGCTCAAATTTTAACAAAATGAGTTAGAAATAATACGGTTCAGATATTATTTCAATATTGAAAAAACTACTTATCGGTATAGTTTGGTAATGAAAGGTTTAAAAGTACACTTTCAACTTTTAGCGTGGATAACAATACGCAAATTGGGATTAAATTTACTTTTTTTGTTTTAAAAATTATAAATCTCAATGGATTAAATTTTTATCACTTAAAAGCTTAGTTTGGTTCTCGTTATCGCTGGCAAATATATAGAAATACAATACTAATTTCCCAGTAAATAAAGGAGATTTCACATATATTTATTTCACTTATGTTTAATGATTGTATTATCAATAGGCTCCTGTAAAAATTGATTTTTACAGCTTAAACATTTGGATTTTCGATTTTTTTCTAGTATCAGATCGATACGTCCCAGCATAATTCCAGCCCATCCAACTTGATTGACAATTACATTTTCACCATCTCTATTTTTTCGCATATCAGCATGCCTCAAGAAAGTATGTGTATGTCCGCCCAAAATGATGTCAATATTAATAGTTTTTTCGGCCATCTCTGTATCACATGGTTTGAATACACCGCTTTCATAGGTATAACCTAGATGGGATAGACAAATAGTCAAATCGCATTTTTCAATCTTTTTGAGGTAGGTCGCAATTTTTTCTGCCTTTTCATAGGGTGATTGGTATTTAATATCTCCATATAGATCCTTTGGTACTAATCCATCCAGTTCAATGCCTATACCAAAGACACCAATTTTCATTTCTCCCTTCTGAAAGATTTTATAAGGTTTAACCTGATCTTTTAAGATGGAATTGGAAAAATCATAATTAGCATTCAACATGGAGAAATTGGCTTGTGTACACCGTTCATTCAAAACTTCAAATCCCGCGTCAAAATCATGATTTCCGATGGTTGCTGCGTCATATTGCAATTCATCCATCAATTTAAATTCGAGTTCGCCTCCAAAGTAGTTGAAATAAGGTGTACCTTGAAATATGTCTCCACAATCTAATAATAGCACATGTTCTTTGTCTTCACGAATGTCTTTAATCAAAGATGCTCTTCTGGCTATTCCTCCGCGTCCAGCATTCCTTCCATCATCATTGGGAAAAGGTTCTATACGACTGTGTACATCATTCGTATGTAAAATAGTCAGATACTCAAATTCAGCTTTATCGAATAATAAATTAGGAAACTGGCTAGCAATTGGTGTTACAGCTACAGAGTAGGCCGCTTGGCGGATAAATGATCTTCTTTTCATAAGTCTACTGGATAAAGGTGAAACGTTTTTCTATAGCAGCATCTTCTATAGAGTCTGCACCAGATGTTTTTAGATGTTCGATGACCGCATCGCGGATTTTGACACCTGTGTCGATACGTTTGAGATTATTTAAAAAATCAGTATTATCGCCGCCATTGGCAATGTAATCTGGTAAAGCAAATCTGTAGGTCCCCGCTGGATCGAGTTCTTGACCATTGATTTTTATGTACTTAATGCTACCATCTCTTTTTACACGTACTTGCACTTGCTCACTGACCGGCCAACCACCTTTCCGTGCGATATGCGAAAACAATTTTTCAATAGTAACACCTCGCGCTTCCAGAATCACAATTTGATTTTCAAAAGGCATCATTTCAAATATTTCACCAATGGTAATAGGCCCAGCAGATAATGCTTTAACACGCAATCCTCCATAATTTTGGATACTAAAATCCAATCGATCTTCCGTCAATTTTTGAGCTTCCTCATGAAGAATGTCGACAAACCAATTGCCCATCATGGATTCAGGCCTGTCTTTATACATGATCGTTGCAGCAATACCGATTTGCTCGGACATAATAGCATCCAATTCTGCCTTATAGGGAGCAATGATTTTTTTCACTCGTTCATCTTCTGGAAGTCCATTTTCTCCAGTTACATAATATCGATCTTCAGATGCATCAGAAAGATGAAATGTTTTAGCACAAGAAAGATGTATCCCTATAAATAGTAGCAGGAGTGTGCTTTTTGAGAGAATTCGCATAGATTGTAATATTACATGTTGAATAATTGAGAAGCTTCACTGCGCAGCGCACTTTTGGCTGTTTCGGCTGGATTCATCTTTATTTCATTCATTTTTTTAGAAATGGCATTAAGAAGATCCGTTGCTGAAGCACTTGAAGGCAGTTCACTTTTTGCGGCAGTTATTAAATTGATTGTTCCTGTTTTCGCTTGAGAAATGATTTGCCAAAGTTTGTCCGAAACATAAATCTGTTGAGCTAAATTATGTTCGAATTCTTTCTGTACAGAGATCAACATGGCATTCATCATATCATCAGCGCTCAAATCTTTAGAAGATAGGCGCAAGGCTAAATTTACAACATCAATTCGATCACAGAACAGGACAAGCCGCTCATAAGCTTGTAATTTGATGGTCATAGATTTATCCCGATGTTGCATGCGGTCATCTAGAATTTTTTGTTGCGTTTGTTGGGTAAAAAATTGTTTGCCCAGAAAGTAGATTGTCAGAAATACAATCAAAGCAGGAATGGTGTATTTTATAACATCAGCGATTAGTAATCCCCAATTAGGTTCTTGCATTTTTTTAGTACAAATGTAAATAGATATGTTGACAATTATAAAGATTACAGAATGAAAGGAAGAATGATTTTCCGATAATCCAATGCTGTTTTTCTAGATAATATGTCTGTAGACTTCTAAATTAAATCCGTTTTTATTTTTTATCCTTGAAATGTAACTTAACTTTACAGCACGAAACTTTATGATTTCTTAATTTGTTAGATACAACGAATAAAAAAGTGATTATGGCAGAAGTATTAGAAAAAAAGACCGTAGATGCTCCAATCAATATAACAGAATCAGCGATGGTTCAGTTAAAGCGAATCATGTCTGAACAAAATATTCCGGAGGGTTACGGCCTACGTGTTGGTGTCAAAGGTGGAGGCTGTTCTGGCTTTTCATATATACTTGGCTTTGATACGAAGAAGGATGTAGATCAGCAATTTGATCTGGGAGATATGACTTTATATATGGAAAAATCACATGGATTATATCTTTTAGGAATGGAAATTGACTGGTTGGATGGGTTAAATAACAGAGGTTTTGTTTTTAACAATCCGAATGCTAATGAAACATGTGGTTGTGGTTCGAGCTTTTCTGCTTAGAAAGACCAAGCCTATTAAACATATAAAAACCGAGGTGCATCAGCACTTCGGTTTTTTTTATGCATTAATTAATTATTAAATTTTTCTATATACTTTCTTATATGGATTGTTGCCCCATATTAGTTTTTGCAAGTCGGCGCAAATGCGATATTTTTATACAGAAAAGGCGGTAATTGCAAAACAAAACGAATTACCCTTTAAACTATTTTGTTGTTAAATTCGTTACGAAATAGTATTATTGTTAGATCAGACATGTAGACATGTTAAAATTTATAAGAAATATCGTTGAAAAATCAGTTTTTGGAGTTTGTAGCAAAGCTTCCGAACAAATGGGGATTCGCAAAACGCGCGTGCGTTTATATTTCATATATATCACCTTCATTGCGATGGGAAGTCCTATCATATTATATGTCTTCGTGGCCTTTTGGATGAATGTAAAGAAATACATTCGTAAAGGGCATAGCTGGGTGTATGATTAATATCAATTCAACATAGAGCCTATAGCATCTTCGTGAAGCGTAATCGAGACGGTTTTCATTTTCATGTAAGGAATAGACATATGTAAGTAGCCTTTATCTGGCCCACGTTCTCCCCAAGAGTTTTTAATGATATAGTATTTATTTCCGCTTTTATCTACAGATACACCTACAATATGCATCAGATGGTCGTCTGTCGTAGAATAGGATTCGAATGCGGCTTGTCGAGATTCTTGAGTCACTTCAAGTTCTTCTCCCGGTTCTAGAAACAAATCATCACGGTCAGGATCAACTGGTAAGATGGCCATACCTTCTTGACTCGAAAAACCTTTTTCCGATACATCTCCATCCCAGGCAATCGTATAGCCTTTGGCAAGCGCATTGTCTATGATGCTCATTAACTTTTCAATTTCGATATTATAAAAAGCTCCATTACTGTAATTGTCGGGAATTTCCAGTATGAAGGATTCGCCAAATGGATGATGTGAAAAGGAAGTGATGTGCTTGTATTTGGATGGGTCAAGCCCAAAATCTTGAGCAAATTCTTTCGGTGTGTAGGATTTGCCCTGATAGGTAAATCGGCTCGGTGCCTTGCCAAGATAAACATCTAATATAGATTCGAAGGCTAGCGGCCATTTCGTACTTAAGGATTTATTCGCACGTACGCCGTCGAGATATCCTTTTAATCCTTTTTCCATTTCCGAATGATCATGACGGATTTCATCATTTACTAAGCCAGAATAAACAGATTCTGGTACCATTCCATCCTTAGCCATGATGCGCATAAGATCGTGGGCTAAACTTCCTTGACTAAAATTTGCTTTACCTTGTCTCAGCATATAATTCCTAGCTTTATCCTTATAAATATTTCTGACAACAAACATTTCGGATAAATCATGATTTCCTTTTCCTTGCCGAATCATTTCAGATTCGATGAAGGAGGAGCTGGCAAAGCTCCAGCAGGTGCCCGTTCTAGCCTGATTTTTAATATCCGTGCATTCGATTTTATTTTTCACCTCAAATTCGTATTGTCCAAAACTGAAAGGAATACTGAAGGCAAGTAGTAAAAGTATAGAGATGGTTCTCAGAAATTTCATGAAATTATATTTTGATCTTTTATGATGTATGACTGAAGTCATATTTTTTTACTTCTCGATTCATGACATTAAACCACAAGGGTGGTATCATGGACATGAGCATGGAGCTTGGGTAACCAAAAGGAAGTTGCGGAGATTTTTCTTGATGATCTAGTACTTGATATTTTTTATTGGATTGAAAATGATGATCGGAATGTCGAGTTAGCTCATACAGTACAATTCGACCTAAATGATGATTGGAATTCCAAGAATGCCAAGTTTGTACTCTTTCGTAACGACCGTTGGCTAATTTGGATCGTTGTAAACCATAATGTTCTACATAATTAATGGTTTCTAATAAGAGGATGCTGACCATCGCTATGGCAAATAGTACGATCGTTGCCACCCAACTAACAAATAAACCGATCATTGTTAGGTAAGCGAGTTGAATTACGGTGAAAACCAGCATTTCATTTTGAAATGAAAAGCTTGATGTATTTAATGATTTCAATCTTTTGTTTTCCAGCATCCAAGCATGCTTATATCCTCCGGAAATCGATCGCCACCAAAATGCGTATAGATTTTCTTCATATCGCGCAGAAGCCGGGTCCTCTGGAGTGGCGATGTTTTTGTGATGTCCTCGATTATGTTCTATGATGAAGTGCATATATAAGGAAGGTAATAATAGGGCTTTCGCCCAAAGGCGTTCCAAAGCGGTATCTCGGTGTCCCAGCTCATGCGCTACGTTGATACCGGAAGCTCCTAATAAAGTACCCAACGATATCGTAAGTGTTAATAATTCAGCCGCAGAATAGGCTGCCGATTGGATATTCAATACAAATACTGCAAGAATGAAAAGAATAATTGGCAGATTCAAAAAGAGAAGAACATCAAAAAATCGATTGGATAATTTGTTTTCTTTTTCTTGTTTACTGAGATTTTCTGTAGATGATTGGAGCAAAGGTTCTAGCAATGGAACGATAACAAAGGCAAATAGAACTGGACCAATGGTCCAAAAGCCTCCAAAATATACGGCTATAAATGAAAGAAAAGGGATGATGTAGGCTGCTAAATACTTTAAATCTTTCATTCAGAAATATTTTTATCCAAATTACTGATTTTGAGCATAGCAACAAAATGATTGTTGTGCCTAATGTTTAATGAGCGAATCAACTTCTGCGCCTTTTGGCCTCATAAATAATGCCGGATCTGGCCTTTGTGGATGAATCGTTATGTTTTCAAATTGTAATTCATAGCGTTTATCACCTATTTTTTCATTCTCATAGGTATAACCTTTTAAAGAAGCTGGTAATAATAAGCCGTTAATCTCTACCCAATTGTCGTAGATTAATGCGTTAAATCGAGTCCCTTGTCTTCCGGAATAATAGGTAACCGTGTAAAGCAGAGCGCCCAAACGATGATTATTCACATCGAAGTAGGCAATATACTCATCCTTCGGTGCGTCTCCAACACCTTGATCAAATTGAATTTTGACGGGAGTATAGAGTTGACCATTGAGACTATCTTTTTCCAGTACTTCGTATTGAATACCCGGATCCGCTAGAACGAAGGGCATAGCAAAGAAATAGAAATATAAATTATGGTAAAATCTGGGCGACCCACTTCCAAATGCTTCTTTTTTCGGTGTAACCCAAACTTCTTGACCATCGAAACCAATATTCCAATCTGGATAATCAATCCGACACTGTCGAGAGATTAGATCGATGGTCTGTGTTTCCTTTTTATTGTTTTTAACGAAGGAATATTGAAGACTCCCTTGCTTCTTCCAAGTATCCAATCCGCCATGAGCATCTAATCCTTGAAGAAAAGCCGTTGGGTAGTCTATAACGGGGGCGGGATCGGGACTGTTTTGTTCTGTTGGATTAGGCTTGCATCCAAGGATACATAATACGGATACTAGGAGAAAAAATATACAGCTATTTTGCATATCGAAGGTGGATTTAAATTAATTCTGAGAGGATTTCAATTCAGCCCAATGCATGGATAATAATTTGAATACTTTACCATCTGATATTTTACAACCACTGTTGATCATATCGTACATTTCATGTTCACGCTTCTTGTTGTATTGCTTTTGAACGGAAGCAACAGAAAGATTGTATTGACCATCGGATAATAGTGTTCGAAGATCATTAACCTTATGAAAACTAAATTCTTGAGTTCCGTTGAAATGTAAAGCCGCCATGGTAATTTGTTCTGCACCACATTGAAACGCTCGAACCGCATGGTCGTCCACCATTAATAAGAAAGAAGCTTTTCGAAGACTAGATTCGAAGACGACTTCACTGAATTGTTCTATCATGGACTCGGCTTTTTCTGGACTGTTTGATTTGAGTTTTTCCCAATCATCTCCAGTTATTCCATTGAGAACAAGGAATTTGATGAAATCTTCTTGTAGTTGATCCAGTTCAGATTGTTCTAGCTTTTTGTAATAACTCATGGCGCAAAGCTACACAAATGAGCTTTAGAATTGAATAGTCTAGTCGGTCAATCGAACACAATAATCAATCAATGACTTATATAGTGGATTATTAGACAAAATGGATTCGTCTCCTATGAGCACGACATGTTCTTTGGCTCTAGTCAAGGCTACATTTAATTTACGATCAATGCCTTCTTCTGAAACAGATACCAGCGTTTTGAATTGAATCGTACTATTGCAACAAAATGAAATGATGATTACTTGTTTAGCTGCGCCTTGAAAGCGTTCAACAGTATCTACTGTTATAGCTTCATAGGATTTATCTCTTTGTAAAAGTAGATCTTTAATGGCTGCAATTTGTGCTCGAAATGGAGTAATGACACCAATTTCTTCCAAAGGGAAACTCAAGGACGTATATTTTTCAACGGTTTCAAGTACACATAATGCCTCCGAAGCATTGGTTTTGCTAAATTTCTCGTCTATCGGCACTTCAATGTGTTGAAAGATCATTCGTTCGGCTTGAAACACGTCGGTTTGTTCTGTTTTGGGTAGTGGACGATTTAATCGAGTCATTCCTTGCAGCGTATTTAGGCTATTGTTGTAGAAATGTTGATTGGGAAACTTCATGATGACTTCATGCATTCGACCTTGATACTGAAGTTGCCCAATAGCATGTTTCCATCCGCGTTGTAAGCATTGCTTGTACAGCCTTTCAAATAAAGAATCCCTTCTATTTAATAGTCCTATTTGCTGTAATCCTTCATTTTGAACGGCACTTTCTTCTTGTTTTTGAATAACAACTGCAGGTAGTTGCCGGTGATCGCCTACCAGAATGAATTGCTTAAATCTCGTTAATAGACCTATGATATTGCATTCTAGAATTTGGGAAGCCTCATCGACGATAATTCGGGAGGTTGGAATTAATTCGAAAATGATTTCTTTCGAGATAATCGATGCCAGAGTAGCTACAACGATTCGGTGTTTTTTGATCGTATTTCTTAATATTTTTCTTCGATCGATTGATTCAATTTTAGATTGAAGCAATTTATGTTTGAAGACTGGATCGGTGTTGTAAGAAGACCCTATTCGAATATATTGGTCGGCATAAGAGCTTCCTAAGGCATGTATCGCGGCACAGAGTTCGTCCACAGCTCTATTGGTATAGGCGATGACATAAAGGTTTTCGTCCGTATGATCCAGAATATACTTAATATAGTATTTAATCATCACACTTGTTTTTCCAGTGCCCGGAGGACCCCAGACCAGATAGTAATCTTCTTGGTGGATCATTTGGGCTAGGATATCTCTTTGTTGACCTGTAAGAAGTTTGTAATCAGGATGATCTAAAACATGCACAGGGACAGAAGGCATCACGCTTTTTTTGGGGCCAGTTTTGGAAAGAAGTGCATCTCTTTTCGTTTTGGGCGCCCCAGCCCACTCATATAACTGTCGATACATTGCCAAAAAGGAACTATCCATCATGTCATGTTCTATAGCCCAGCGTTTGTGCTGTTTGAAAATATCTTGATTCTTTTGCTGAGATCGGAGCTTGACTGTAATCTGATGGTCCTGAAATTCAATGATGGTACATTTAAAAATTTGATTCTTTAGACTGGATAGATGATGATGAACAACGGGATACAAGATGATAATATCTCCGGGGCGAAAGTTGCTTAGCTTATTGCTATCCGCACTATATTGAAACTGAATGGTCGGAACGCTTTCAGATGATCGATTTTCTAGAATTTCTAGCTGCGTAATAATATTGAATTGTTCGCATTTTTCTTCAGGACTGTCTAACCAGAGCCCGGCGAGCCCATTACTTTTATCCTGCCCATATTCCCCAATTTTTGCCAGCCTGTGTTCTAAGGCGATAAAACTGACAAAATGTTGAAAGTAGTCTTTTTCAAGTGAGGTCAGTGCATCATATCGTTGTTCGAACTGTTGAATATTTCTGGCTTCAAATCCCTTTGACATAGGGTGTAGCTGTTGATTAACTTGATGTAAGACCGATGATACAGTGTCTAAACTTGCCAATTTGAGTTCGATATCTAATAATTCATTACGAACCTTCAAGGCTTCTTTTTGTTGAGCGGTAATCCGAGGAGCTATGCGCAAGGTTCGTTGACTTTCTTTGCTGTAAAGAATAAAATTACGCGGATTTTTATGTTCGTAGGTGGAACGAATTAATAGATCGTATAATAAGGTTTGTATGTAATGATCGTTTTTTAATCCATAGGCATTGGGCATGTAGATGCTGCCACTTTTGAGTTCTACGATAGATGTTGCCTCACCATGTAAATGCAGAAGATCCAAACGTCCTTGTATACCATATTTATTACTCATGAAAGATGGTTCTAAATAGGAATGTTTCAGTTCGATCCGTTCTTTTTTAAATTCTAACTGAATGGATTGTTTAATATTGAAAAAATGTTTTTTCATGGATGATAACAGCTCTGCCATTTCGTGATCTGCGATCCGAGCGAAGGATAGGGGAGCTATTTTGAAAATATCTTTTAATAATTCTTCAAATTGCAAATCTGGATTTCCAACCAAGCGATCCAGAAAATAATTAGCAATATTTCCTAGTAATAGGTGTTTCGACCAAGAAATCGGCAGAAATTTTTTGTAAATGTAACCAGTGGTACTGCTTTTATGATGATCAAAGCAACTGGCTATAGAAGTAACATCTACTAAAAAATCCGGTTCGAGCACAAAGGCTTTTGGCCTTAATATTCCTGATTGGGTAAATTCGACCTCTATCAGTTCGATCAGAACAGGTAGACGTGTGTCGTCTAGTTCCTCCAAGACTCGACTAAAGCGTTCATTTCTTTCCGTGATATGATATTCTACTTGTTTTTCGGTATTAGGAAAATCTTTTAGAAAGCCAATTAAATGCTTGTTTGACCGGTTAATACGCGTACATAAAAATTTAGTAAAGGGGAGAAAGGCGTGTATTTTTTCCTCTTTATATTTTATGCCGGATGTCTCAGGAATATAGCTTCGAACAACATCTGGGATTGGCTTGGATGTTGTTTTTTCAAAAAGATGAGGAACGATGTATGTTAAAAGATGAACATCTTCTTCCAATGTTGTTTGGTCAGGATTTTCAATACGTTTTCGTAGGTAATGTAATTCGTATAGAAATGTTCCGGCAATTTCATATCGACTGGCCAGATAAGCGATTTTCGAAAATAGGGAGGTGAAATGAATGATTTCATCCTGAAGGGCTTCATCTAATATGACTTGAAATAATCGATTCAGCTTTCGTTTTTGGTCCTGCAGCGAATGCTGTCTTTGGACAATGTCATGAAAGGTATTATATATAGATAGATCCATCCACCTTGGTGTGAAGCTTGATAAACGTTAAAAAAGCGAAATTAATAAATTAAGAACGTACTAAAATAAGGAGATACTTATTTTTTGTATAAATTTGAAAAGATCGATGGAGTCAGCAAATTGACAATTCTGACAATCATCATCGCTGTTTAATTCAATTAAAAACTCAAATATGTCATTTAATTTGTTGGATCTTGTAAAAGATCAAGTTACGGGTCAAATCGTAAAACACGCTACTGGAGCTCTAGGTGAGAGCGAAGGAGGAATACAAAAAGCCTTGGGAGGAATATTTCCTTCTGTATTAGGATCAATGATAAGTAAAGGATCAGAAGAGGGAGGTGCTGCTGGATTGATGGATATGATCAAAGGTGTGGATCCGGGTATTCTTGGTAATATGGCTGGAATGCTAGGAGGAGCCGATGATGAACCGAATTCATTATCCAATATAGGTGGTGGATTGTTGACGGGCTTAATGGGCGATAAGCTAGGAGGTGCTGTTGATTTGGTTAGTAAAATGTCTGGAATTAAAAGTGGTTCTGCGATGTCTTTATT
>JAHDFB010000013.1:14666-59461 GCA_020628475.1 Saprospiraceae bacterium
ACGACAAAAATGTGTGCAGATTCTACGGTTGGTCAAGCGGTAAGTTCAACTATTGAAAAAGGTGCAGAAATGACGAAAGATGCCGGTGGTGCTATTGTAGATGGTGCTAAGGATGCTGGTGGAGCAATCGTCGACGGAGCGAAGACGGCAGGAAATGCCGTAGTTGATGGCGCTAAAGCAGCTGGAAGTGGTTTATCCGCTGCATTTAGCAAAGTAGATGAAGCTGCTCAAAAAGCATTGTCAGGAATTACATTTGCAGCTGGATCTGCAGGAAAACAAATGATGGATTATATCAACGGAAGTGGAGAAGGTCTTTCTACCTTTACGTTTAATAATCTAAATTTTGAGAGTGGTTCGGCAAGAATCGCAGGAGATTCTGGTGTTGAGGTGGATAATTTAGCTGCCATTATGAAAGCTTATCCTGATGTAAAAATAGTGATTGAAGGACATACGGATAATGATGGAGCTGCTGCTGCCAATCAAACCTTGTCTGAGGCACGTGCCATGGCTGTGAAATCAAGATTGATTACGGACGGTATTGATGGTGCTAGAATAGACACGAAAGGATATGGAGCTACCAATCCTGTAGCGGATAATTCTACAGCAGAAGGAAAGTCCGCAAACCGAAGAATCGAAGTGAAAATTGTGGATTAAGCGACACGATTTTCTCGAAAATACCCGAAACTAAATTAAAGGTCTCATTGGTTATCCAATGAGACCGTTTTTTATAATGGTTTGAATTTCAAGGATGTCAGTAGTTGGTCAGTAGTAGATTTACAGACTTTTTAGAATTTGTTTCGACAAAAGAAAGCACCATGGAATAATTATTCGATCATGCAATTTTTTAATCAAAATGTATGATATGAAATTTGAACTTTCAAAATGGGGAAAACGAATCTTTTGCTTGATTCTTCTGCTGTATAATAGTTCTGATGTTTGGGCAACTGGTTTGGATGAACGGATTAACGATGCTTTTATGCCGGTGGCCTTGGCCTGGGAAAATTTTGTTTTTACTCCTATTCGTGTGGCTTCGTTTTCGATTCCTATCGTATTAATCGTATTAGTTCTTGGCGCTCTTTTTTTTAGTGTTCGTTTTTCATTTATAAACATTCGATTATTTCATAAATCTATAGCGATTGTTCGCGGGAAATACGATGACTTGGAAGGAGGAAGTAAAATCCAGGAGGATGTTCAAGGTACGATCAAGGATGAATCCGTAGGAGAAGTCAACCATTTTCAAGCGTTAGCTACGGCGGTTTCTGGAACCGTAGGTCTAGGAAATATAGCTATGGTTGCGGTTGCGATTTCTCTCGGTGGTCCAGGCGCAACTTTTTGGATGATTCTTGCTGGAATATTGGGGATGTCTACAAAGTTTGTAGAGTGTACACTCGGAGTGAAATACAGAGATGTTAATCAAGAAGGTATCGTTTTTGGTGGACCGATGTACTATCTCTCAAGAGGTTGTGCGGAGATCGGATGGACCAAATTAGGGAAAATTTTATCCATCGTTTTTGCAGTGCTTTGTGTTGGTGCTTCCTTTGGAGGAGGTAATGCCTTTCAAAGTAATCAGGCTTGCGCCCAAATCGTTTCCAGCTTTGGTATTTCGGGGAATTCTTCGGGTACGATACTTGGCTTGATCATCGCTGTTTTGGTGGGTATCGTAATAATAGGTGGAATCAAGCGTATAGCCAAAGTAACGGAAAAGGTTGTCCCATTAATGGCCGTGTTATATGTATTAAGTGCTTTATTTATTATTTGTATGAACTACCGTTTAATAGATGATGCTTTTTCACTGATTATCAGTGAAGCATTTACACCTCGAGCATCCATTTCAGGCGGAGCCATTGGAGTGATGATTCAGGGGTTTAGGCGTTCTGCTTTTTCCAACGAAGCCGGTGCAGGATCTGCTGCTATAGCGCATTCCGCTGTTAATACGCGATATCCTGCCAGCGAAGGCTTAGTTGCTTTATTAGAACCTTTTATTGACACCGTCATCATTTGTACCATGACAGCCTTGGTAATCATCATGTTCAATATGAATGATGTTTTTGTATATGGAAATGTTGTCAATGATGAAGCACTATTGATAGCTACAGGAGAACGAATAGGAGGAGTTAATCTTACTTCTATGGCCTTTGATGCAGCTATTCCTGGATTTTCTTATATCCTCTCCATCGCGGTCGTTTTATTTGCCTTTTCTACTATTTTGTCCTGGTCATATTATGGGCAACAGGCTTGGATGTATTTATTCGGAAGAAGTAATAGAAGTAGTTTGGTGTTTAAAATAATATTTTTATTGTTTACCGTTTTGGGAGCAGCTATCACATTAGAAGCAGTCATTAAATTCTCAGATGCCATGATTTTAGCGCTTGTCTTTCCGAATATGATCGGTTTATTATTGTTACACAATAAAGTAAGAGATGAGTTGTCAAAATACATTCCGCTACTGCGGAAAAAAAATGCTTAGATGAGACCTTTCGCTTTTATTTCTAAATATTTATTAATGGTATCGATCGTGAGATTCTGAGGATTAGTTAATACAGAGTAAATTCCAGATCGCCTTAATTCATTGACGATTTGGGATTTTTCGTAATGAAGTTTTTCGGCAACAACTTTGGTGTATACATCTCTTATATTATCTGCTTTTTCCTGCATGAAAGATTGAATTTCCGTATTCCGAAAAAAGATGACCACCAGAATATGTTTTTTATTCAATTGTTGTAGATAGGGGAGTTGACGTCTCATTCCGTCTACTGTCTCAAAATTGGTATATAACAATAACAGACTTCTGTGGTTCAGACTGTTACGAATGAAACTATGAAGCAGTTCGAAATTGGCTTCTTTATAATTTGTTTTTTGAGCGTACAGGAATTCCTGTATGCGAAACATCTGGTTCCTTCTCTTATCTGCCGGAATAAATCCGCTCATTTTATTGGAGAAGCTTATTACTCCAGCTTTGTCCAGTTTTTTTATAGCAATATTGCTAATGACCAGCGTGGCATTAATCGCATAATCCAAGAGTGTCATTTCTTGGAAAGGTAGCTTCATCAATCGTCCCTTATCAATTACAGAAATAATGTGTTGAGACTTCTGATCTTGAAATTGATTGACCATTAATTCATTCTTTCTGGATGAAGCCTTCCAATTGATAAAACGCGTGTCATCTCCTTGAACATATTCTTTGATTTGTTCAAATTCCATCGTATGCCCTATTCTACGCATTTTTTTGACGCCTAAGTCGAAGTTTTTTCGCGCGAAAGCGGCCAATTCATATTTCTTCAATTGCAAAAAGCTGGGATAAACGGCAACATCTTTGTCTTTAGAAAATTCAAAACGGCGTTTGATTAACCCTAGAGGACTAAGAGCGTAGATATTAATAGCACCAAAATTATAAATCCCTCTTTTAACGGGTCTTAATGTGTATTTAAAAATGTCTTTTGATTGCGGAGCAATGAATTTTTGCCATTGTATATCTCTTCGTTGAAATTGATGAGGAATTTCATCTATGATCTCTAGCTGTATAGGAAAGCCAAATCGATTTTCAAGGTGTATGGATATGTCATTGTCATCACCATTACTCAGGCGATTATTCATTGCTCGATCTGCTATAATCCCTTGTTTCTTGGAAAAAAGAAGGTAAAGGTCGACCAATATACAGGCTATAAATATCCAAAATCCAAGTTTTACCAGAGAAAATAGTATATCTAGCTTCCAACTCAGTAGGAATAATAGTATCAAACCGATTCCAGCGTAAAATAGATTGTTTCCAAGATATATTTTGCGCATGATTATCTTGGTATTTCTATACTTTGGACAACCTCCTTAATAACGGTTTCTGCCGTACTTCCTTCCATTTCCTTTTCAGCAGTTAGTATGATACGATGCGCCAAGACAGCGTCCGCAATTTCGTGGATATCTTCCGGGATGACAAAATCTCGACCGTTCATGGCTGCGATGGCCATAGAACCTCTTAACAGTGCAATGGAAGCTCTCGGAGAAGCACCTAAATAAATATCTTTGTGTCCTCTTGTCGTATGCACAATGTTGGCAATATAGTTTAGGATGCTTTTATCCACTCGAATGCTAGAAACTATTTCTTTGAAACTTTCAATTTGATCAGCGGACCAGATAGATTGCACCTTATCCAAAGGATTCCTTCTTTTGCGATGTTGGTGCAGTTGGAGTATTTTAATCTCTTCTTGAAGATCCGGAAAATCAATTTTTATCTTGAAAATAAATCGATCTAATTGTGCTTCAGGAAGACTGTAAGTTCCTTCCATGTCTATGGGGTTTTGAGTAGCAACGATCACAAAAGGTTGTTTCATTAACATCCGATTACCATCTATAGTTACTTGTTTTTCCTCCATTACTTCAAATAAAGCAGCTTGTGTTTTCGCTGGAGCTCTGTTAATTTCGTCGATCAAAACGATATTCGAAAAAATAGGTCCTTTCTTGAAACTAAAGGAAGATTCATTGAAATCGTAGACAGAAGTTCCCAGAACGTCCGAAGGCATCAAATCAGGTGTAAATTGAATTCTCGAAAAATTCGTATCTATTGTTTTAGCAATTATCTTGGCCGACAGGGTTTTCGCTAATCCTGGAAAGCCTTCCAAAAGTACATGACCATCGGATAGAATAGCCGCAAGAATTAACTTAATCAGTTTGCTCTGACCTACGATGACTTCTCCAATTTCTTTGTTTATTTTTTCTAGCCCTTCCGTTAAAGGACTCAAATCCACTAAATTTTGAAAATCCTTATTCTTTAATTTATTTTCCTCCATAATAAAATGTATGTAGTTTTTGATGAAGCTGTATCAATTCACTATTCGTTGGTTCCTTTTGTTTTAACAAAAGAAAAAACTGATTGATCGATTCAATTAATTGTATGTTTTTACCCGATTTGTTGGATAATTTCTCCACATCCTTCGTTGATCCTGTGAAATTATATATGAAAAATTTTTCCTTGATATACTCTTTGAAATGTTTTTCCATTTTCGTACTTAGATCTCTTCCATCATTCGTGCTGAAATACAAATCACCAATTGTTTTTGTAAATTCTAATGTTCTGTTTTCAGGCGGCTTAAGAATGGGTATAATGCGTTGATTTCGTTTTAGTTTAAAAACGATATACATAGCTATTAATGCTAATCCCAAATATAAAGCCCATTTAAATGGTGCTTGAGATGTAAAAACCTTAAACTGAGATTCATATTGATTGGATTTGGGTTTATAGTATTCATCCCAATAAGTAAATTGATCCGGTAGAAACGAAAGCAATTTTGAACTATAGGCTGCATTGTTATCTTTTAACATATAATAATTTCCAAAAGCTCTTGGAAGGGTGTGAAGGTAAATAAAGCCATATCCAAACTGATGTTCCATCAGTAGATCGAAGGTGTCACTCTCATTTTGAAGCCAAGATAATGAGGTGGATTGAATCAAAGAATCATATCTATTATATAGATAATGGCCATCAAATTCCCGATCAAAGATATAGGACTTTTGATTGGCATCATCGGATTGAATATACACTTGGGATTTGTTTTCTAAGAATTCCCCGAATTGAAAGAATGCGTTTCCACTGGCTAAATTTAGTGTATCTAATAATTTTGGGGGAAAGTCTAATGCGGAAAGAAAAACATTATTTCCAAGTTCTACCCATTTTAGCAACGAGTCTATTTCTTCTTCGCTTAAATGTAAGGCATCGGTGACTAAAATATAATTCCCATCTCTGGATTGATGGTTTATCGTGTAGAATGAATGATCAGCTATTTCATAATCTGAAAAGAGCTGATGTAACTCACTAAAAAGAACTTTAGATCCGAATGGTTTGGTGCTTTTAGCACTAAAATTGTCCGACCAATCTATTGTGCGTGGGGTTATAAGTGCCACTAACACAATGAAAATAACATAAATAGCTATGATCCAACTAATTCTTTTTTTTAGCATCTATTTAGTCTTCTTGATTCGTTCATTTAATCGTTCAAAGGTTTGTTTAATGCTTTGGTACTTCGATGCATTGATTTTTCTATTTCCATACCAAGCATAATTAAAAAACTTGGTCATTTGTCTAAAATCTTTTTTAAGCTCCATATCTTGAAGTTCAGCTAGATAATCGTTACTTAATTTATATTCTTTCCAATGAATTTTATCACTTTCGTCTAATGCCTTTAAGTTTATTAAATAGGCGTATCGAATAGCTTGTTTAAACGATTGTGTTTCTTCGGATTCCTGTAATTTTTGAAATAGAGTACGTTCGTCTTCTCGTATGTCCAATTCTTTTACATATGCTCCGATACTGGTATTATTGCTCGCAATAAAAGAGCTAGAAGGTGTTTTTAGTAAGAACCATACAATTGCCACTACCGCTGCGATCATCAAGGCGTACCAAAGAAATTTTAAACTAAACCTGCGTTCGATAGTCGATAGAAGTTTTGATATAAAACGACTCCACGCCATCTGAAATGAGCCTTTTCTATTACTTTTTTCCGCATAATTATAGGCCTTTTTTGATGTATATATATCCAGTGATTCTTGACTGATTTCTCGAGATTCTATCTGTTCGAGGCTATCCGAAAATATGAATATACGCTCCTGTGCAGGGAGCATAAAAGCGAGTAATTGAACTACTAGAATGATGGAAATACGTTTGATCAGCATATTCTAGTATTAAAAGTCTCCTTCGTTTTCAAAATATTGAGCTTTGGCTTGACCAATTTTCTCAATTTTCTCTAGCATATAATAACCGTGTTTTTGTTCTTCTAGGTCAAAATACTTGAAGTACATACAAATACCGATGTATTGAACTAAGAATGATGAGAAAAAGGCAGAGATCGTATTTTGTACTAAATTGAACAGGATAAATGAATAACTCGTTGGATCCGATAAATCAGTGAAATCAATTAAGAGCATTCCGATCAATCCAAATGGTATCGCGAAGGAATAGTTTAGAAATGAATAAATAATGGAAGCTACTATAAAGGTTCCAAAGATCAAAGGCCAATGTTCTGCCATATATTCTCGTCCTCTTCCGAAGGCCTCTGCTAGATCCAGATCATTTTCATACATATAGCAAGCATCGGCCAAATAATATAATGGGCCGATATATAAAATGGCCGCGAAAAATAGCAGAAACCCTAAAATGGCAGCTATTACGGGAGAAATAGATATAGAAACAGCAAAAAACAAGCCGACTCCTATGATTAGAAGTGCAATGCTCAGCGTGAAGATCAACCCTTTTTTATAGCGTCTAAAGAAATGTTGCTGTAAACTTTTGTATTCTATCTTTTCAAAGCCATCCTCTTCTGCACTCCGGATAATGGCATAGGTAGAAACCATGCTATTTATTCCAGCTATAAAAAGAATAACAATAGCTATGATTACAATTGGGATTATAGAAATATCAAAATCTATAAGCTGTGTTTGAAGATAACTGAATCCAGTTAAACCAAGAATCATAGGAAGAAATATATAGACCAAATTAAACATGAATATGGCTTTAATATTTCGGAAGATCAACTTGAATGGATCAGTTAGAATTTCTCCCAATTTTCGTGTTTTTCTAAGAACTATATCTGCATTCATATGATTTTTAATTTTTTCTCTACTTGGATCGGATAAATGATAAAATACCAAATAATGTATATAAATGAAGGGATTATAATGGATAGTCCTCCCCAAATTCCAAGTGTCTGATAGTGCCTTGTAATATAGGACTCAATCAATGCTGCGATGATAATAATTGGTAGAATGGCCAATACTATTTTTAAACTTCGTTTGGAAGCTTCAATAAGTGCATCAATTCGAGAAAATGTACCTGGAAACCACCAGGCATTTCCAATCACTAATCCAGCACCTGCTATGATAACAATGGCTGATAATTCCAAAGCGCCGTGAATGAAAATTGTGCTAAACGAAGTCCAAAACAATCCATGCTTGACAAAGAATGTTTGAAAAGCGCCAACCATGATTCCGTTCTTGACTAAAATGAATCCTGCGAAAATTGGTCCGAGAAGACCAAAGACATAGCTCGTGATTCCAACTTGTATATTATTACTCCCAATCATCAAGAACATCACACCTTCTGGTGTATCTCCATATATCGCCATTGGGTCACCATTTTCAATGTTATTCAATGTTTGATCGACATAACGATCGCTTAGAATGATTCTAGAATAATCTTGATCAATAAAAGTAGATACACTTCCGATGGCAATGGCTATCAAAAAGATGATTAAGGATATGGCTAGCGTTTTATGGGATTGGCGTATCGCTAAAGGAATTTCTTCTGTCCAAAAGCTGAAAAAACGACTTTTATCCTCTTTTTTGGTAATATAGATTCGTTGGTGCGCTTTGGAAGAAAGTTGATTTAAGTAAGGAATAATTTTTGATTTTGGGTAAAACGTTTTGGCGTAAGCCAAATCATCCAAAATGTCCATATAATAAGAGGCTAATTCGTCTGGAGTCAGGCGAAGTTTTCCTTTTGTAAAGGATTCAAATGTTTTCCATTTGTGTTCATTTTTTGATACAAAACTGATTTCTTTCATATGTTTTTCTATGACAATGGAAAGTTATACAATTTCCACTAATTCCTTTGAACTTAGTCATTTTAGTTTTTTTACGTACATTTAAGTTTATTGATTAGAGCTAAAAATCTACCATGTCAAATACTATTTCCATAGAAACTGCCTATAATGTTGAATTTGAATATAGCATTGCTAATGTATGGGATCGAGTGCTCGCTTTTTTGATAGATTGGTTGATTAAAATAGGCTATCTGTCAATCGTTTTTATGCTGATAGGAACGGTACTTTACGAAGTTATTTGGATAGGAATATTATTTATCCTACCCTGGGTTTTTTACTCGTTAATGTTTGAAATTTTTAATCAAGGTCAGACGCCTGGTAAAAAGGCGATGCAATTGCGTGTCGTTAGTTTAAATGGAAGGAACTTGGAGACCAGTCAATTAGTAAATCGTTGGTTATTGCGGTTTTTGGATTTTCTAATATTTAGTACAGGCGTGGCCTTTCTTTCGGCGATATCTACCAGGAAAGGACAAAGGTTAGGTGATTTAGCGGCGAACACCACCGTAATATCGTTAAAAGAAAAAGAGCATATCTCAAATGTGTCAAAGGTGAAATTACCAGAAGGGTTTATCGGTAAATTTCCTCAATGTGCTCAGTTAAAGGACGAGGAAATAGAATTTATTAAAGAAGTCATTCGAGATAAATCTGATTCCTCTAGTAAAGTCCAATTAGCTTTGGCCGAGAAATTGGAAGATGTCTTGGGAATTCCTAAGGAAACGAAGTCAAAGGATTATTTGAAACAAATTGTTTACGAGTATAATTATTTTCAGCAATTGGAGGAAGGCTTGATTAGCCCACCTCCTATATCTTCAACTCCCAATACAGAAGAAGAGTAGTTTTAATGTTGAATAGGGATATTACGCAAGGTTTCGAGCAAATAATTCCAAAATTTCTGTACTGAACTAATTTGCACACGTTCATCGGGAGAATGAGCTCCTCGAATATTAGGTCCAAACGAAATCATTTGCATATCCGGATAATGCGTACCTAAAATACCGCATTCTAATCCTGCATGGCAGGCGGCTACATGGGCCTCTCCATCAAACATCTTTGAATACAGATTTTTCATAATGGTCACAATTTCTGCATCTGGACTCGGTTTCCATCCCGGATAATTTCCGCTAAATTGGATCGTAGCATCAATCAGTTGAAATACTGATTGAATCGTATTCATTAAGTCTTTTTTCTCTGTTTCTACCGAGCTTCTGGTTAAACAAAGAATCTCAAAATTACCATCTTTAATGAGTACACGAGCCAGATTATTGGAGGTTTGCACCAATCCATCGATGTCTGGACTCATCCGATAAATTCCACTGGGGCAGGCATATATACTATTAATGAGTTTTTTTAACATTTTAGAATCTACATAGGATTCAAAGGGATCTATTTCTTCGTATTCAATCGATAAGTCTGGATCCGTTGTTTTAAATTCAGCTGCAATTTCAATGGCTTTTGCTTGGATGGTTTCTTCGAATTTGCTAAAGCTGAGTTTTTCGACAGCTAATTGGCAAAATGACTCCCGAGGTATCGCATTTCGTAAACCACCTCCATCTATTTGATGGACCTTAATTTCCGATTGTTGAAGGGCTTCCTTTAATAGACGATTCATGATCTTGTTGGCATTGCCTAAGCCTTTATGAATGTCCATTCCAGAATGGCCTCCAGAAAGACCTGTCACCGCTAATTTGATAAAAATATAATCCTCCGGCATGGTGTTTTGAGAGTAATTTCCACTGGCCGTAATATCAATTCCTCCTGCACATCCGATGGTTAATTCGTCATCATCTTCCGTATCTAGATTCAGCAAGATTTTACCATCTAACATGCCTCCTTTTAATTCGAGAGCGCCCGTCATACCCGTTTCTTCGTCTATCGTAAATAGAGCGTCTATGGCTGGATGCGGAATATCCGTTGAGGCTAAAATAGCCATGATTGTTGCAACACCGATTCCATTATCGGCCCCTAGGGTTGTTCCTTCCGCTAAAACCCAATCCTGATCAATTTTCATTTTGATACCTTCTTCTTCAAAATTGAATACGGTATCGGCATTTTTCTGATGCACCATATCGAGGTGGCTTTGCATCACAATTGGCATTCTATTTTCCATGCCTTCTGTAGCCGGTTTTTTAATAATGACATTGCCTATATGGTCTATAACAGTTGGTAATTGAAGGCTTTCGCCAAAAGCCTTCATAAAAGCAATGACTCTTTCCTCTTTCTTGGAAGGTCTAGGTACAGCATTCAAGTCACTGAAGTGATTCCAAAGAGCTTTTGGTTCTAATTCGCGAATAGCTTGGTTCATAGTATTGATCGGTTTTTGTTATTCACTTTTTTCAATATTCCAATTTGCATCAAAATCGGTTCCTTTGTGCGCACCATCACAAAATGGTTTGTTTTCTGATAATCCACAACGACAAATGCTAAATCGTCCTTCTTTTACTACAGTACTCCCATCTGGTAATTCAATTTCTACGCTTCCTATAACCTTAAGAGAACCATTCATGTTCGCTTTCATTTTAACCGTTGGTTCTTGTTTTACTTCTTCACTCATCGTTTTTGTATTGTTATAATAATAATTCAATGCACCTGACGGGCATTTATCTATTTGTTTAATAATATTCTCTGTAGTATCACCGGTTGGGTCAATCCAAGGTCTTTTTAATGGTTTGAAAACTGTTTTTAATCCTTTCCAGCATGCCTTGGCATGAATACACTTATTGGGCTCCCAAGTAATGGTGATTTCATCATTTGTATATTCTTTATGTATTTTATTTTCCGACATAATCCGTAATTTGCATTAAAAAAAACCTTGGGACTAAAAATATATAGAATCTACAGTATAATGCTTTTTTTTAGTATTTGTTTTTACAATTTGGAAGGACAAGAGGCATTTAAAATAAATTGGAAAAAAGAAATTGGCTATTGGGGTGTTGGTCTTTCCGCGAATGGATTGGGGTATTTACTGTATGAAAACACTTCAGATATTCGATTTGAAGATTGGCAAAACCTAGATTCTGAGAATATAAATAATTTCGATCGCCCGGCGATTTATAACAATTCTGTACAAGCGGATTTTTATAGTGATGTGGTTGGAAATGGATCGGTTATACTTCCGCTCATTGTGTATGCTCTGAAAATCAAGGACAAGGACTGGAGAGTTAGTAGTATCATGTTCCTAGAATTGGCGATGGTCAATTTTGCTGTTAACAACATCACCAAATATGGATTCAGAAGACCAAGACCTTATGTGTATTCAGAAACATTTGGAGTCGATCAAGTAATCAATCGAGCTGGACGCGCTTCTTTTATTTCAGGGCACACATCTTTTGCCGCTTCCAATTCTTTTTTTGCGGCTGCCTTATTTCATAGAGCTTATCCCGATTCACCATTAGTGCCATATGTTTATATAGCATCCAGTTCTATTCCAATTATTACAGGCATTAATAGAGTTCGAGCGGGAAAGCACTTTAATACGGATGTCATTGCGGGAACGATTGCTGGTGCAGCAGTAGCTACTTTGGTTATTCAAGTGCATAAGCGCGATGATCTCATTCTTCGCACATCGACGAATGGCGTTGGTCTGGTGAAAGTATTTTAGGCAATTATCTATCTGTAAAACAAGGATTAAGTATAGCAAAAAGGCTGGATAGGCATATTTTTTTCATTTTTTTTGACCCAAAGTCAAAAATAAGTATTAATTTTATTCCGTTCTATTTACCAACAAGCTGATATTGAAAGCTTTTAACTTTAACAAATCGTCAAATAATGCTAGAATTAGATAAACAATCATCCTTTAGCCTTGGAGCAGAATTTCTTATAAAAGATGCTACGGATACATTTGTTCCTGAAAATTTCAATGAAGAACAGGGCATGTTCATGGAAGTAGCTCGAGAATTCATCAAGCAAGAAATCGATCCAAATAGAAACGATATTGAGAAACAAAAAGATAATATCTCATCTGCGTTAATGGAGAAAATTGGCGAATTGGGTTTGTTATCAGCTCATATGCCAGAGGAATATGAAGGATTGGAATTAGACGAAAATACCAATACCCTGATCAGTGATGTATTAGGACCAATGGGATCATTTAACACAACACTTGCTGCGCATACAGGAATTGGGATGCTACCCATTCTTTATTATGGAACCGAAGAGCATAAAAAGAAGTATTTGCCAAAATTAGGAACAGGGGAGTGGAAAGCGGCCTATTGTTTGACAGAACCAGGCTCCGGAAGTGATGCACTTGCTGCAAAGACGGTTGCATATTTGACAGAGGATGGAAAACACTACGAAATTACAGGACAAAAGATGTGGATATCCAATGCTGGATTTGCCAAGGTATTCATAGTTTTTGCACAAATTGACGGTGATAAATTTACAGGTTTCGTGGTTGAAGGTCCTTGTGAAGGCATGACTTTAGGAGAAGAGGAAGATAAATTAGGAATCAAAGGATCAAGTACACGTCAAGTATATTTTGAAAAGGTAAAAGTTCCTGTAGAAAATGTGTTAGGAGAGATCGGTAAAGGACATTTGATCGCATTTAACGCGTTGAACATTGGTCGTTTCAAACTAGGAACGATGTGCGTCGGAGGCGTGAAAACGGTCGTCACGATGGCTACCAAATATGCTAATGAGCGCCAACAGTTTAAGCAATCGATTTCCAATTTTGGAGCGATTCAGTATAAACTAGCAGAGATGGTCATTCGTAATTTGGCGGTAGAAAGTAGCGTTTATCGGACGAGCGATTTGATGAACAAGTATGCTAAGGTAAAACAAGCGGATGGTGTTCCATATGGTGAAGCGAAAAGAGCGGCAGCAGAAGAATACTCGGTGGAATGTTCAATCATTAAAGTATCTGGCTCGGAGGCCGCTGATTATGCCGTAGATGAGAACGTTCAAATTCACGGTGGTCTTGGATTCAGTGAAGAATTCGGTGCGGCACGTGCGTATAGAGATAATAGAATTACCAGAATATATGAAGGTACCAATGAAATTAATCGACTTCTAATTGTCGATATGATTTTAAAGCGTGCCTTAAAAGGTAAATTGGATATCGTTGGTCCAGCTTGGGAAGTACAGAAGGAATTGAAGTCTATGCCGAAATTTGGTGGAGAATCTGGTGAATTAGCAGCCGAGAAGAAAGCCATCAAAGATTTCAAGAAGATTATTCTTATGGTTGCTGGAGCTGCTGCCAAGGAGCAAATGGAAGGAAGATTGGATCTTAAATCAGAACAAATGTTATTGACTTTCGTGTCCGATATCATCATTGATTCATTCAATGCTGAATCTTTCTTACTAAGAGTTGCTGCCCTTAAAGAGCAAGGACATAAAAATGCGGAAATGCTAGAAAATGCATTAAAAACGTATGTACATGATGCGAATGCTAGAATTGCGAAGAACGCTTTGGACGCAGTTAGTAGCTTCACATCTGGCGATCTACATCGAATATTTGCGATGGGCATTCAACGATTTACAGGCTATCCAGCTCAAAATGTGGTTGCATTGAGAAGAAAAATCGCTGCCGAAATTATCCAAGCGAATGAATATCCATTTTTTAAATAAAATGGTTGATTAATACGGATTTTTGATTTTGTTTGATATAAAGCCGGTGGAGTAATTCATTGGCTTTTTTTTATTTAATCCTATATATTTGTATCTATGAATAAAGTCGAAAAGCGGAATCTCAAAGAGAATCTTATTATTGATGCGGCTGAAACAGTATTCAATAGACAAGGCTACGACAATACCAAAATGGAAGATATTGCCAAGCAAATTGGTATGAGTAAAGGTTCTGTCTATTTCTATTTTAGTTCCAAAGAAAACTTGTACATGGCGATTACCTATCGCGCCTTTGAGTCGTTAATCGATTTATTCCACCGTACAATATTTGAAAATCGTCATAAAAAAGGTATAGATTCTGTATTGTCTATAATGCGTGCATTTATGGATTTTTCAGAGGATCATTTCTTATACAGCGAAGCCATGCTTAATTATTACTCGTTTGTACGAACAACCGGGCAGGGGCAGGATGATAAGAAGCTGACGGAAGGAATGAAAGAGTCCTTGTTTTACCAGAAGGTAATGGGTATACAAAGTTCTCCAGTAGAGATCACCGTTAAGGAGATAGAGCGTGGTATTCAGGATGGTAGTATAAGAAGTGGGGTCAAGCCCCAAATGATTTACTTGCATGCATGGGCTACAGTGATAGGATTTATGAAATTAAATGATACGGCCGTAACAAACAAAATGACCATTATGAAAATTCATCTACACGATTGGAAAGAACATATTTTAGAAGAAAGTAGAAATATGATTAAGGCTTAATAAAACAGATGATTTGGCCGCTTTTTTTACTTTATATCTTAAATTTTCATCATCTTAACAATTTACTCTTTTGGTTTAACTTTTTTTAGCAAATAAAAGGCTATATTGTTCATCTATTTTAGAATTTTGCCTTGAACGTGCAGATGGCTGGAGTTATTGATATCAATGGTTTCTAAGATGATTCCTATTTACAGCTACTCTTTCGGTAAATCATCTTGGTGATTGATTATTCAATTCTTTCCAACAAATTTTCAAGGTAGTATAAAAATCAACTACATATGAAATCATTCTTACTAGGAATTCTTTTTCTACTGTGGTGTTTTTTGGGTTATCTCTATCATCAGGAACAAGTGAAATGTTGTGCCATAGCAAATGGCAACAATAGTACATCAGGAATCATTGATTCTGGTGGAATGGACGATACCAAAGACATGACAACAGGGACTGCGGACAATGTTGCTCCTACCGATGAACGCAATAATGCCGGTCCTATTTTATTTAATTATGCCAATAATGAGGCTGTTTTAGGTGACGAATGGTCCGCTTATAAATCTAAATTATTGGATGGTCTAAAAGATGGTGAGCGATTAGAGATTACAGGTTATTACACCAAGGATGAAGAGACTCCTGAAGGCTATGCAAACCTGGGAGAGGCTAGGGCTGATGCGGCTCGTGAGGCATTGAATTTGTCCAAGGATCGAGTATTATTGAAGGGGATGTTATCGGACAAAGGTGTTGATAAAGACAATCCGTATAATGCAACTTCTTTCAAAAATATCGGAAAAGCTAAAATGATCGATGAAAGCATTCCAAATAAAACGATTATTCGTTTCCCTTATAATTCTACCAAGAAGCTAAGTAATTCGCAAGTAGAGGCCTATTTGGATAAAGTAGCTGAACGGGTTAAAAAATCAGGTGAACGTGTACGATTAGTAGGACACACAGACTCAGATGGTCCAAATGACTCTAATATGGTTTTGGGACAACAACGGGCGGATATCATCAAACAATATCTTATTGGAAAGGGAGTCGCATCTAATAAAATTTTGTCTTCTTCAAAAGGAGAAACGCAGCCAATTGCATCTAATTCTACAAGTGTAGGAAAAGCAGAGAATAGAAGAACAGAATTGGAAATTATTAAATAAATAAAAAGAAATAAAATAATGATATACTTAATAAGTTTTTGTGATTTTCCTTGGTGTATATTGCCATGGTTATTGTCCGGGTTTTTAGGTTTTTTAATGGGATGGTATCTTAGAAAAAGCTGGAAGGATGAATACGATGAGCTGGATGCAAAATATCGAGCTTTGCTTAAAACGAACGGCGGTTTGGAAGGTCAATTGAAAGATTGTAATCATGACAAAGCGGTTCTAGAAGGTGATCTTGCTACTGCTCAAGGTATGGTCAAAGAAATTCAAATGAAGTTGGATGATGCTCAATCTTCGGCTGATGCCTCCGCGAGTATTGGAGGAAATGTTGCCAGTGCAGTTTCTGGTTTTGCAGCTGGAGCGGCTAGTTCTTCCTCAGAGAAGTCTGAGAAGAAGTCTGCCAAAGCTGATGCTAGCCCATTTGCCCGACTTAAACCGAACAACCTACAAATTATAGAAGGTATTGGACCGAAGATGGAGTCTGTACTTCATGAAGCTGGAATTGATAGCTGGTCAGAATTATCAACGAAGTCAACGCAGGAACTTCGTGCGATTTTAGATAGTCATGGCGATAAATATAAAATTATCAATCCTGCTTCGTGGTCAGAACAAGCAAATCTTGCTGCTGGAGGAAAATGGGAGGACTTGATTTTATTGCAAAAACAACTGGATACTGGTAAAGATACCAATGTGAAATTAACGGATTCTAAGTTGGAAAAATTGATGTCTAAACATTTGAAAGCTGGATTTGGAAAGTTCAAGGAAAATGATTTGAAGATCGTAGAAGGGATCGGACCAAAAATTGCAGAGTTATTAAATAATGCTGGTGTAACCACTTGGGCCGGATTGGCAGATACTTCCGTAGAAAGAATTCAAGAGATATTGGATGCTGCGGGTAGCAAATTTAAATTAGCCCAGCCTAGAACTTGGCCTCAACAGGCTGGATTGGCGGCTTCTGGTAAGTGGAACGAATTAAAAGAACTACAAGATCAATTGGACGGAGGCAAATAAACACCTTTATTGAAGATCAACTAAGTAAACTTTTGACCTTGGGGAATTGCCTATGCAATTCCCCATTTTTATTGTCTTTCTTTTAATACTTGTATGACTTCACTTAGATCATGCCCTTTTGCGGTAAGTAATACCAAAAAGTGATAGATTAAATCGGCGGATTCATTTAAAAAGAGTGCTGGCTCATTGTCTTTGGATTCAATAATTAATTCCACTGCTTCTTCTCCGACCTTCTGTGCAATTTTATTGATGCCTTCATTGAAAAGGGATGTTGTGTAGGAGTTTTTTGGTTTATTTCGCTTTCGTTCATGTATTATATCTTGAAGTTCCTCTAAGAAATGAACGGAATTGTTTTTTTCTTGCCAACAGGTATCATCTCCAAGATGGCAAACGGGCCCCATGGGCTCTACTTTAGCCAGTAACGTATCTTGATCACAATCCAGTAATAGTTCTTTTACTGCTAAGATATTTCCGCTTTCTTCCCCCTTCATCCAAAGTCTGCTTTTGGTTCTTGAATAAAATACGAGATTTCCAATACGCAATGTTTGTGACAAGGATTCTTGATTCATATATCCCATCATTAGCACTTTTTGAGTCGTGTTGTCTTGAACAATACAGGGAATTAGGCCATCAACCTTGTTCCAATTTATCGTTTTTATTAATTGTTGTTTCATCTTATTGTTTAGCTTATGCGAACAGAAATATTGTTCTTGTTTAAATATGATTTCAATGGTGTAATCGGAATTTCTTGATAATGAAACACACTAGCAGCCAAGGCTCCTTCTACATTCGTTTCTTTAAATACCTGATAAAAGTGTTCTTTGGTTCCGGCACCGCCACTAGCGATTATCGGCGTTGAACAGGCTCGGACTAATTGCTTTAAGGGCTCAATGGCAAATCCATTTTTGGTGCCATCGTGATTCATAGATGTGAACAGTATCTCTCCTGCGCCTCGATCGACTATTTGACGTGCCCACTGGATCAGTTCTAATGTACTTGCTTTTTTGCCTCCATGAGTAAATACCTGCCATTCTACATTTGACTTTTTAGCATCAATGGCGACAGTAATACACTGAGATCCAAATTCATTCGATAATTCAGTGATGAATCCTGGATTTAATACAGCTGCTGAATTAATGACGATTTTATCCGCTCCATGCTGCAACATCGTGTAGGCTGCTTGAATCGAATTTATTCCTCCTCCAACGGTAAACGGTATACTCAATTCTTGTGATAGACGAGTAACTAATTTCGATAGGAGCGAGGATCTTTTTTCAGTAGCTGTAATGTCTAGAAAAACCAATTCGTCCGCGCCTTCTATTTCATAACGCTTGGCTAATTCGATTGGGTCACCTGCGTCTTTGAGTTGGACAAAATTGGTCCCCTTTACCGTTCTACTATCTTTTATATCTAGACAAGGAATGATTCTTTTTGCTATGCTCATAATTGAAATAATTCTTTTGGGTTCACTTTTTGTTCAAATAGGGCTTTTCCAACGATTACAGCATATATGTTCTTCTGCACATAATTCTTGACTTCGTCTAAGTCCTTGATACCTCCACTAACGATGATATTGACTTCTGGGAACGTTTCTTGTAATCGCGCATAAAAAGATGAATCCGTACCTTGTAATGTGCCATCTTTTGATATCTCCGTACACAAAAAGGTGAGATTTTTCTCTTTGGGCGTAAGCCCGCCCTTAAAAAAGTCGCTAAACGAGTCGATAAAGGCTTCTAAGGTGGTGGTGCTTTTCTTCTTCCAACCATGTGTTGCAATATAGGAATCCATGGAATCCGCTCCAATGGTTATTTTATCCGCGCCAAATTTCATTATTAAGGATTTAACAAGTTTTGGATTTTTGATTGCCAGACTTCCAAGTACTACACGATCGGCACCTGCAAGCAAATAGCGTTCTATCATGGATTCACTTTTAATACCTCCTCCCACTTGAATGCTTAAACCCGTGTTTGAGATGATTTCTTCAATAATAGCCGTATTATTCGCTTTACCGACAGCGGCATCTAAATCAACTATATGCAGGTATTTCGCTCCAAGTTTTTCATAGTATAATGCGGTCTCTAGAGGTGATTGGCTATATGATTTGACTTGCGAAAATTTACCTTGTGTCAAGCGCACACAGGAACCATTTATAATATCAATAGCGGGGAATATTTTTGTCATAATTCGATGAAGTTTTTAATAAGTTTAAGTCCTGCTTTGCCGCTTTTTTCTGGATGAAATTGTACTCCATAAAAAAGATCTTTTCGTATAGCGGCCGAGTATTGCGTGCCATAATTTGTACTCGCTATCGTTGATTTGTCTAGTGGTACGAAATAACTATGAACAAAGTAGAAATAACTACTTTTTGGAATGTTTTTGAACAGTGGAGTATCTTCGAATTGTACCGTGTTCCATCCAATTTTTGGGACTTTTTGATCTTGATTAAAACGTCTACATCTCGCAGCTATAATTTGGAGACAATCGGTGTTTTGTTCCTCCGTGTATTCTGTCAATAATTGCATGCCTAGACATATTCCCAGGACTTGTTTATTTATAGCTTTTAGATAATCATCCAAGTTCTTTTTTCGCAATTGCAGCATAGCTTTTTGTGCATTGCCGACTCCTGGCAGAATGAGTTTATCCGCCTGTTCTAATTTAGTGGGTTGATCACTTACGAAGTAATTTTGTTCTAATCTTTTTAAAGCGTTGATTACGGACATGGTATTTCCTGCGCCATAATCTATTATTCCTATGTTCATATCATTCCTTTTGTGGTTGGTAGCGTCAAGTCATTTACATTTCTTTTTATAGCTGTTTTCATAGCTCTAGCAAATGCTTTGAAGATCGATTCAATCTTGTGATGTTCATTTTGACCATAAGCCTTAATATGTATATTGGCTTTGGCGGATGACGCCACACTTTTGAAGAAATGTTGGAACATTTCTGTAGGACAATCACCTATTTTTTCTCGTTGGAAATCTACCTCCCAAACTAAATCTGATCTTCCTCCAAAATCTAGTAATACCTGACTTCTACAGTCATCCATTGGTAAGGCAAATCCATATCGTTGAAGACCGGTCTTCTTCGCTAGTGCAAGGTGCAGAATTTCTCCGAATGCAATACCCGTATCTTCCATGGTGTGGTGTTCATCGATATGTAAGTCCCCTTTACTCTGAATAAAAAGATCCACCCCGCTATGCTTGGCCATTTGATCCAGCATATGATCAAAAAAGGGAAGCCCCGTAGCTATAGAGCTTTGCCCGTGACCATCTAGATTAATTGATATTTGGATAGATGTTTCATTTGTATTTCTTATGAGTTGGGCATTTCTATTTCGTGTAAGTAAATAGGTCTCAATATTTTTCCAGTCATCTGTCTGCAGTTCTACTGGCAGCTGCGTTGTATCAAGTTCAGGATCGAATGCGTTATATCGGATTCCTTTACATCCAAGATTGGCAGCTAATTGCATATCGCTCATACGGTCGCCAATCACGAAAGAATGTTCTAAATCATAGTCTGCCTGGAGATATTTAGTCAACATGGCCGTACCTGGTTTCCGATAAGGTGATCTATCTTTTTCAAAACTTCGATCGATGTGGATATCCGAGAAGAAGACGCCTACATCCTGTAAGGTCTGCAGCAGAAATTCTTGAATGGGCCAAAAGTCTTTTTCGGGAAAACTTACCGACCCAAGGCCATCTTGATTCGTTACCATGACTAGTTCATAATCTAAATAATGAGCTATGTTACTCAAACTAGTCAACATGTTTTTGGTGAATTTTAATTTTTGGAATTGATCAATTTGTTGGTCATCTGGTTCTTCGATAAGTACGCCGTCTCGATCAATGAATAGTATTTTTTTCATTATTTATCAGGATTGAAAGATTGAATGGTTTGAATGAGAAAGTTATTTTCTTGTTCTGTTCCTACTGTGATTCGAAGACAATGATCGCAATGCTTTTCTTGACTTCTATCGCGCACGATGATTCCATGGTTCTTGAGGTGCTGCCATAATTTTTTAGTATGGGAGGCTTTCGCCAAAAGAAAATTCCCGTCACTTAGAAATACCATATTTATCGCTTTGGTCTGTTCTAGTTGAGCTTTTAGTATTTCTTTATTCCGTTTGATTACCCGCAGATTATCTTCTATTTCGGGCCATCGCTTTAAACGTTTAATGGCTTCTTCTTGAACTAGACCTGATACATTGTAAGGTGGTTTGATTTTGAATAGGATTTCAATCAAACTCGGATTCCCAAAGCACATTCCTACACGGAGATTGGCACATGCAAGGGATTTAGAAAAAGTCTGAAGCACCACTAAATTTTCATATTTCGATAATTGATCTAGCCAAGAATCATTTGAGCTGAAATCAATGTAAGCTTCATCGACAACGACTAGACCTGGAAATCGTACTAATACCTTTTCAATTTCTTTGTGACTTATGGTATTTCCAGTTGGGTTGTTCGGCGAACAGATAAAGAAAATTTTTTCATTTGAAGCGAATTTTATCGGATCGCTTTCCAATTCAAAACTTGGATTTAGGCTTGTTTTAATAAGTTGAACATCATTTAACATAGCGGCTACTTGATACATCCCATAGCTAGGGTCCAGTATTCGGATCGCATCTTTTTGAGGATGGCAGCATGCTCGAATTAATAAATCAATGATTTCATCACTTCCATTCCCAATCATTATTTGATTGAGATTTAATTTCCGCCAACGTGCGATCTCAGACCGCAATGCTTGTTGTTTTGGATCCGGATATCTGGCATATTCCCAGTTAAAAGGATTTTCATTGGCATCTAAAAAGATCGAATCAGCAGCATGTTGGTCATCTCGTGCAGATCGATATGCAGACATTTGAAGCACATTACTGCGAATAATACTTTTGATATTTCTCATGATTTCATTGATTTGGATGATCTTATTTCTACTGCTCTTGCATGCGCTTCTAACTGTTCTTCTCTGGCTAAGCAGGTAATGGTTTTAGATAGTTTGTCTAAACCGCTACGAGATATTTCTTGGTAGCTTATTTTTTTATAAAAGGCGTCCATATTTACCCCTGAATAGGACTTTGCCCATTGTTGCGTCGGAAGTGTATGGTTAGTGCCTGAAGCGTAATCGCCGGCTGATTCAGGGCAGTAATTTCCAAGAAAAACACTTCCTGCATTTCTGATTTTCCCTATGTACTTTCGCGGCGTTTCAGAGGCAATAATAAGGTGCTCTGGAGCATATTTGTTGATCCATTCAAAGGCGATTTCTTCGGATTCAAATTGAATGGCCAAACTTTTTTCTAAAGCGGCAGCAGCAATTTCTTTTCTCGGTAAGTTCTTTAGCTGCCGATTGATTTCCTGCATGACTTCATCTAGGACAGATTCGGTAGGTGCTATCAAGATGACTTGACTATCAGCACCATGCTCTGCTTGCGAAAGCAGATCGGCTGCCATAAATGCCGGAATTCCACTCCCGTCCGTATAAATGAGGAGTTCACTAGGCCCTGCAGGAAGATCAAAGGCTGTCCCATTTCGTAGGGCAAATTCTTTAGCCGCTGTAACATATTGATTCCCTGGACCGAAAATTTTTGAAACGGGTTTTATGGAATCGGTACCCAAAGACATGGCAGCTATTGCCTGGGCACCACCTATTTGATATACTTCTTGGATTCCCATAAAGTATGCCGTTGCCAAAATACTTGGGTGTATCTTACCATCATCACTTGGAGGACTGAAGAGGGCAATTTCGGTACATTTGGCAATATTTGCTGGAATCGCTAACATCAATATGGTCGATATTAATGGAGCGGATCCTCCAGGAATATAAATACCTATTCTATCAATGGGTATAGCTCGTTGTTCAACAAGAATGTTGCCATTGATGGATACTTCAATGTTCTCTGGAACTTGTGCCTCGTGAAATTTTCTAATATTCGATGCTGCTTGTTTTAAAGACTGAAATAGGGCAACCGAAAGATTGTCATAAGCCTGTTTTAAGCGAGACGGTGCAACTCGAATATGATCTAATTCAACATGATCAAATTGTTGCGTATACTTCACTAATGCCTCATCACCTTCCGCGGCAACCTCCTTAAAAATCTCTTCAATTTGAGCTTGAAGAAAATCGAATGACAAAGCAGGCCTTTGTGTAAGTTCATTAAATTGTTTCTTACTTGGGTTGATTATTTTTATCATTAGAGTACCATTTTTTGAACAGGAGAAACAAGGATACCTTCGGCTCCGATTGATTTAAGTTTGTTGATGATTTGCCAGTATTGCTTTTTTTCAATGACACTATGTACAGAGCTCCAATCTGGGGTCAAAAGAGGAATGATCGTTGGGCTTTTTAATCCTGGAAGTATGGAGCTAGCTAGCTTAATATTTTTATTTGGAATATTGAATAAAATGTAGTCAAAGGCTTTGGCACGTTGGACTGATTCTATTCGAAATAGCAACTGTTCAATGAGGTCTTTTTTTGTTTTAGAGGTGTTTTCATTGGCATAGAGCGCTGCTTGTGAATGTAGAATCACCTCTTGTTCCACTAGATTATTTTTGAAAAGGGTATTGCCACTACTCACTAAATCACATATAGCATCGGCTAAGCCAATATTCGGAGCGATCTCCACGGATCCGGAAATTTGATGAATACTCGCATCAATGTTTTGGGATTGTAGATACCTTTGTAAAGTATTTGGATAGGAAGTAGCGATTTTTTTTTGCTGTAGACTTAGAATGCTGTTATAATTGGATTGTTTAGGGGTTGCAATGGATAATCTACATTTTGAAAAACCCAATTGAATCAGTTTTTTTACTTCTACATTCATTTCTTGAATGACATTTTCACCAACAATAGCTAGATCTGCTACGCCGCTTTCTGTATACTTTGGAATATCTGAATTCCTGAGGAATAAAATTTCTGCATCAAAGTTTTGGACACTTACCTTGAGTTGACCTTTGGCATTATCGATGATTAATCCGCATTCATTTAAGAGTCTGATGGATTGGTCATACAATCTTCCGGATTTCTGAATGGCTATTTTTAACATTGTATTCTGTTTTAGCTCAGAATACTCGAATTGCGGACGATCTTATACATGAAAAAGGCCCGCTAATGCGAGCCTGAGAGTATATTTTGAAATGTACATAAACATCATCCCACCCGCATGTTTGCAGTATGTGTATGATGATGTAGATGTAAATTAAAATTCATAATTAAATTGTTGGTGTAAAGTTAGGACTAAAAAAATGACATGTGCAACAAGTGTTGATTATATAATTTTTAATGCTATATGTAAATATCTTATTATAAGTTTATTGAGGCTATTATTTTAATATAACTTTTTTATCATAACACGGGTGTTATCGTATTATCGTCTTCGGAAAGTGAAGTAAAGTACATTCGAAATGATTGCCAGAAAAACTGCAATGGCCAATACAGCGATGCGAACAAAACGATAGCGCGTATCTTTATCAGCATCCTTATAAAAGGATAGATTACCATAATAAATCGTCATGGCGAAAGAAATCGTTGCTACGATTAATAACACGATTCCAAGCAGGACCAAAATTGGAATGTTGATGGCCGTTAAGATGACGCCCAATACCAAAGAAATGGCAGAAATAATCCCGTACTTTTTTGCTAAAGCTGTGTATCTATCTAATAGCTTCTCATTGGATTGAATTTTTATCCAGGTTTTCTTGAAAAAAGACTTTTTCGGCGTTTCGTTCATTTCTGTTTTTACACTTTCCGTATGTACACTCAAAGCCCTTTGAGGAGCCAACAGCAGAACTGAGAATAACAGAAATGTTCCGATTATTGAAGTTTTAGTAATGGATATATCAGGTAGCATAGGGCATTAATGTTTAGTTAACTTTTTATTGTGGACTATTTTACAATTTGTTCAAATTCTCGTCATTTTCGGACGAAGTTCTCCCTCTAAATTTGTGCGAAAATAATAACATAAGAATGATAAAGATTAAATTTCTCACACTGATTTTCCTTTTAGTTGGACTATTTGTTCAGGCGCAGTCAACTATCATGGGTACAGTCTTTAACAATGAACAGACCCCATTGGCTGGTGCTTTGGTTTATTTGGAGGGAACCGCCTATAACACCATCACTGATGCAGAGGGCCAATTTAAATTATTCAATATTCCATCTGGAGAATATAGCTTGATCGTGCAATATATTGGATATTCAGATAGTAAAATCTCGATTAATGCTGAAAGCTCCTTTGTACAGGAAATTATTTTATCCGACGACCTTTTAATGCAGGAAGTCATCATCAATGGACGACTTGAAGGTCAAGCCAAGGCTATGTCCATGCAACGAAACAATATTAATATCACTCAGATTATCGCTAGTCAACAAATGGAACGATTTCCAGATGCCAATATTGGAGATGCGCTCAAGAGATTGTCGGGAATAAATGTACAATACGATCAAGGAGAAGCTCGATTTGCCAATATTAGAGGAACTGCACCTGAAATGAATTCGGTATCAGTCAATGGAGAACGGATTCCTTCTGCAGAAGCAGAAAAAAGGTATAATCAATTGGATTTGATACCGTCCGATATGATCGAACTGGTTGAGTTGAGTAAGGCACTTACTCCGGACATGGATGCAGATGCGATCGGAGGTTCCATTAATCTGGTTACGAAAAAAGCAGGTAAAAAACCGATGATAAAGGCCACCTTGGGTTCTGGATATGGATTTTTATCGGAAAAACCCTTGCTTAAAGGTAAATTGAGTTTATCAAGACGATATGCAAATAATAAGTTTGGTATCTTATTAAATACATCTTATTTAAATCGATCTATACGTTCTGATAATATTGAAGCGGAATGGGAATTCTTTGATGATAATAATCCTTATGAAACGGCATACACCTCCGATTTTCAAATTAGACAGTACGAACTGCAGCGAGAAAGAATGTCGTATTCAGCTAAAATGGATTATAAGTTTAATGCGAACCACTTGATTTACGCAGATGCGAATTACACCAAACGTAATGATTTTGAAAATAGATATCGCCTGCGATACAAGGATATAGAGCAAGATGAAGATGGTAATTGGATAGCTGAAATTAGACGGCAAACAAAGGGAGGATCCTCCAGCACTAAAAATAGAAGATTAGAAGATCAAAGAACATCGGTCATTGGATTAGGTGGAGAGCACTCTTTTAATAAGGCTAGACTAACTTGGAGGATATCTG
The DNA here is from genome assembly GCA_020628475.1 of Saprospiraceae bacterium. Lineage (GTDB taxonomy): Bacteria > Bacteroidota > Bacteroidia > Chitinophagales > Saprospiraceae > JAHDFB01. The sequence continues at coordinate 40,943 of JAHDFB010000013.1, forward strand.
ATCTTAGAGCCAGTGAGGAACGACCAGATGAACGTTACGTTTCCTTTCGAGCAAAAGATCAAGGAATTATTCCAGATTTTACAAATAAAAATGCGCCAAGTTTTATAATTAAAGAGGAGTTTCCTGCGGATTTAGATCTGAATTATGGTTTGAAAGATTTATCGGAAGAAAATCAATTTACAGATGAGCGTGATTTGAATGGACGGGTTGATTTGGAAATTCCAATATTTAGTGGTTTGTACAGTAGCCGATTAAAGATGGGTGGTCGATATAAATCAAAATCAAAAAAGCGATCCAATAGTTTTTATGAATTTGCTCCTTTAGATGAAGACGTATTTGTGCAAGAAGCCATTTCAGCCATTGAAAATAAATCTTTTGACAATTTTCAAGCCGGAGATTATCCTATCGGTTCATTTGTTCAAGAGTCTTATCTAGGCGCATTAAATTTTGATGCTGCATTTGAATCGGAGGAAGTACTGGAAGAATTGGCTGGAAATTTTAATGCCTCGGAAGATGTAACGGCCGCCTATTTAATGTATACCCAAGATATTGGCCGTAAAATACAAGTGCTTGCTGGATTGAGGTATGAAGGTTCTCAGGTAGAATATGCAGGACAGGTCTTTGATGGTGAAACATTAACGGCATCTGATCAGCAATCCGATCAATATGCAAATATTTTGCCGGGTGTTCACATTAAATATAGTCCCGTAAGATATGCTAATTTTCGATTGGCTTGGACAAATACCATTGCCAGACCAAATTATTTTGACCTTGTACCATATCAGGAAATAAATACCGAAGACAATGAAATCAAAATAGGGAACCCTTCTCTAGAAGCAACGACTTCTATGAATGTTGATTTGTTAGGAGAATTTTTCTTCCAGAATATTGGGATTGTCTCTGCTGGATTATTCGGGAAAAATCTGACCAATGTTATTTCCAGTCAGGTTCGCAACGATTTCCAATTTAATGGACAAGTTTACGATCGATTTGAACAACCCGTGAACGTAGGAAATGCCATTATATATGGAGCGGAATTAGCCATAGAAAGAAGATTGAATTTTTTGCCGGGTAAACTTTCGAATTTGAGTTTATATTCTAATTATACCCTGAATATTTCTGAGCTTACTAATATTTCTCTAGAAGATCGTGAAGATGAGTCATTATCTTTAATTGGTACGCCGCAGCATTTATTCAATGCAAGCTTGGCCTATGATGCCAAGAAATTTGATATTCGATTGTCCTATAATTTCGCGGATCGATTTATCGAAGAATATAATGATGAAGCTTTTTACGATCGCTGGTATGATCAGGTTCAATACTTGGATTTAAACTTGAACGCCGATTTAAGTAAACGATGGAAAATATATGCTAGTGTCAATAATATTTTGAATCAACCATTGAGATATTATCAAGGAGTGACAGATCAAATTATGCAAATCGAATATTATGGTTTAGAGGTCCGTGTAGGTGCAAAATTCAAACTCTAATAAAGACAGTTTTATAATAGTAGTAGTATTTACATGATTTTTCTAAGAACGAACATGTAAAATTTGTCAATGAACATGCCCAAATTTCTTGGGCATGTTTTTAAAGCTTCCATGTATGAAATTAGTACATTATTTATTCATTTTGATCGTTGGTATTTCTTGTTCGCCTGAATTTGTAAAAAAGAGGGAGGCTCGAGAAGATGTCTTGGAATTTGAACAAGCGAAGCGCACTCAACGAAGCATTCGTCATCGAATCACAGCGGATGTAGAAACCAATCCTGTGATCACTGATTCGAAGGATCAAGATGCCGCTGATGATCCAGCGATTTGGTACAATCGTTTAGATCCTGAAAAGAGTATTGTCTTTGGAAGTAACAAGGTCGCTGGCATTCATGCTTACAATCTTGAAGGACATGAATTACAATTCGTTCGATGTGGTAAGATCAATAATATAGATATCCGGCAAAATGTATCCATCGCCAATGAAAGGGGTGATATATTAGCTGGATCCAATAGAAGTCGGAAAAGTATTGATTTTTTCCGTTTATCTGAGCATGGAAATCTTGAAGAGAAACCCTTTTATTCGATTCCTCTTCATATGCAACCTTATGGATTTTGTCTAGGCATGTATGAAGGCAGTCTTGCTGCCTTTGTTAATGATAAAAAAGGTCATGTCGCCATGTATGTATTAACTAATACGCTGAATGAAAATACACATATACGATTACATCAGTTTAAATTAAAAACGCAGGTTGAAGGGATGGTCTTTGATGATGCGGAACAAATTTTGTACGTAGGCGAGGAGCAAAAGGGAATTTTTTACTTCGACTTAAAGGAGGCAAAAATTGATGCTACATTAATCGCAGAAAGTCAGGCGTGTAATAACCCTTTTATTCGATATGATATTGAAGGATTAAGTTTGTTTTCAAGCGGGAATACAAAATATTTGGTGGCTTCTATTCAAGGGAATTTTTCCTATGCCTTATTTGATTTGAATACGAAAAGTTATACCACATCATTTATCATTGAGTCCGATCAATCTATAGATGCGGTAGAAGAGACAGATGGTCTTGAAATTCTACCTTTTCCAATGGGTAAAGCCTACCCACATGGTTTATTCGTCGTGCAGGATGGTTTTAATTATGAGCAATCTCAATTAGAACGTCAAAACTTCAAATACATCGCATTGGAAAAGATAATTTCTATTGCAGATTGATGATATTTCTACATGTATTTCATAACGCCATTGGCAGTACCTGCATTATAAGCTTCTATACCACTAGCTTTTAATTGAGCCGTCGCTGCTGCAGATCGCATTCCAGAAGCACAATAAGCAATAACCGGCTTACCTGTTTTTTTAATCTTGGATATGTTCATCGATAAGGTCTGAACGGGATAATTAATGGCTCCCGGAACAGCCCCCATATTGAATTCGCCCGGGGAACGTACATCGACGATTAAGGCACCTTCTTCGAGTGCTTTTTTTATATTTTCTGCTTTTTTTCCTTTGCCAAATAAGGCGTCAAATAAACCCATTTTTATATATTTTTGGCGAAGATGCAAAATATTGAAGAATTACAAAGTAACTTAGGTCACATTGATCTTTACTTGTTGGATCAAATTTTAAAATCTAGATATTCGATTAATGACCGAATTCTAGAAGCGGGTTGTGGCCATGGAAGGAATATTGCTTTATTTCATCGCTTTGGATTTCCAATTTATGGACTTGATGCTGATGCTGAAAGGGTCGAATATTGTCAGCAGTTGTTTCCAGATATGAAAGAACGCTTACTTCAAGCTGATTTATTAAACATTCCTTTTCCGAATGATTATTTCGATCATATTATTTCAAGTGCTGTTTTACACTTTTCAGATAGTACTACTCATTTCAAATCCTTATTCGAAGAACATGGGCGTGTTTTGCGGAGCGGTGGGTCTTTTTTTATTAGGATGACCACGGCTTTTGGGCTTGACCCACAAAATAAAAAAGCTCTTGGTGCGGGTAAATATCGTCTTCCTGATGAAACGGAGCGTTTTCTATTGGAATATGCTGATTTATATGAATTGATGGAAGAACACGGTTTTGGATTGTTGGAGCCTATTAAAACGGTCAATGTTCATGAAATGCGGGCAATGGGTGTGATTGTGTTACAAAAGAATTAAGAAATGAATCCGGAGAATCAAGAACAAAAAGTAGCTAATTTTTTTACGCCAAATGATGAATATTACCGATCCCTGCGCGGATTATTGGATTCAGATTTTGAAGGTATTCATCTAAAATCTCCCGAAGAAATTGAGGATTTTTTGAATCGCGAAATTGCAACTGATTCTGATCAAACAAAGGAAGCAGAAAATAGGGAATTATCAACGGAAGCGGAGGCATTAGAATCTTTTTTTAAGGAAAAGGATGCATCCATAAAGATGGCACAGCAAATTTTGGATGCTCAAAGTGACTGCATCGAAGCGCAACTGTGTCTCATAGGATGGGAACCAGAGGCAGAAACGCGTATTGAGCTTTTGGAAGATTTGTTAGAAAATTGTGAAGCATCATTGGATATAACGGATGATTTTCTCAAAACAGATCGAGGTCGAGCTTTTGTTCGAATTAAAGCTTTGTTAGGTGAGACCTATCTCACAGAGGATTACTATGATGATGGGATGGAGCTGATCCAAGAGGTGTTCGAAGAAGATAGTTTGAATGATTTTAATGTAGGAGTTATCATCGCAATCGAATTGGCAAAAAAGGCGAAATGGCCCGCTCTCGTTCGCTTTTGGAATAAATTTGATGCGCAAGAAAATATAATTACGAGTGTACTACGGGCTATTAGTTATTTCAATATTTATGGGAATAAGGCGAAAAGTAAGCAGGCATTGAATCAGGCCTATCAATTGGATCCCATTCCTTTTAAAGTTATTGTAGGTACGATGAATGTTGAAGGTATATCGGATGAAGAATATGGTAATGAGGAAAGTTTTTTTACGGTTCAAATGCTCTATGATTTGATGTCAAAAAATGAGAAATTGACTCGGTGGATGGTTACGAATGTTATGAGAAATGAAGGGGGCTAATCACTCTAGTTCATACCATTCAATGGTTTCCATATCTAGGTTTTGCCTTCTACCTATTTGGTCTGGAGCATAATGTTCACTTAAATATTGTACAATAGCGGGTTCATTCTTACCTAGATCGCCCAGTCCTTGGGTAGCTTGCATCCAACGTATCATATCAATCCATCCTTCTCTTGTAGCTCGATTTTGAGTGATTAATTTAGCGCTGTGGCAAGGCGTACAGGTGGCATTGATGAGATTGAAGTTTTCATCATATACCAAACCGGTTCGGAGATGAATGCCATTTTCAACTTTATCCCAGTTTTGCTCGGCTTGATTCATAGCACGCTGTGCCTCTCTCCGTTCTAGCTGCTCTTGGCTAGGATATACTTTATTATCAAACAAGTTTTTCATCCCAGTGGGCCAAAAGGCATAGAGTAAGCAGGCCATTACGACCGATATTACTATAAAGACGAACCATTTTAAAAGCCTTACATATAGGTCGAGAAATTGTTGATTTGGATATTCGAACAGATTTTTTGACATTCTATTGCACTTTTATGGCGATTCGGTGACAAGCATTGTTAAGATATCCTCTAGGGTTCCATCCAGGTAAGATCATTGGTTGTGATTGGCCATTTTCGTCTGTGGCTTTCGCCCAAAGTTCATAATATCCGGTTTCTGGAAACTTTACCTGTGCTTCGAAATGCTGCCATGCATTTCTATTCTCGGGTGTTGAAATCGTGCAAGGATTCCAGCTACGTCCAAAGTCAATAGAATATTCAATATTTTTAACCGCAGCATCTCCGGCCCATGCATGGCCTCTAATATTCAGCGTTCTATTTAATGAAATCATTGCTCCGGACTTTGGATACGTGATCAAAGATTTGACGGGCATGGCTTCGATGATGCACATATCTTCATCAGCTACTTTGGTCCCAGGAGGAACCGGTTTACAGGGAACCCGATATGATTGTCCGGTCATTTTCGGTCCATCATGAATCTTATTTCGAATGGCTATTTTTTGTAACCACTTGCCTGAACAAGAGGCAGGCCAGCCACCGAATACTAGTCGTAAAGGATATCCATTCATCACTGGAAGTGCTTGATCATTCATAGCCCAAACAACCATACTTTCTTCTTGAAGAGCCTTTTCAATTGGAACGCCTCTTGAGATGACTGTTTTATTTGGATCACCACTTAAATGGGTGTCTTTTCCATAATAGGTGATATATACGGCGTCCTTCTTTATTCCTACATCTTCTAATAGGTCTTTAAGCTTAACACCCGTCCACTTTGCACATCCCACGGCTCCCGTTGACCATTGATTACCTTTTGCAGGAGGATTGAATTCTTTCCTTCCATTTCCTCCACATTCCAGGGTAAGGTAATAATGTACTGTTGGAAAATTATTTTTTAAATCTTCTAAGCTGTACCTTTTCGTTGTCTTGGCCGATTCACCTTCGATGGTTAAAGTCCATGATTTTGGATTGACATTTTCTGGAGGAATTCCATTGTTTCTTACAAAGAATAAATCATTGGGCGTCCATTCTGGATCTAATAAATGTGCTGGAGTTTCTGCATTAATTGGTCGATCATTTAAAACTACCAATTGCTCGCTTTTGCCAGGAATTTGGAAAGGCTCCGTTGAGTGATATAGCAGGGCTGGAATCATTCCAGCCGGGAAATGTTCTGCAAAAACCATATTGGCACCAAGAACGGCATTCATTGTTGCTAAGGCACTTTTTTTAATAAATCCTCTTCGTCCTAATGGTGTTATTCTACCCCATAATGCTTTGTCTGCTTGACTTGGGTTATTCTGATATAGTTGGTGAATACCTTTTTTATCCTTTTTATTCATTCTTAGATCCGACATTGAAAGTGGAAATGTACATATAAATTTGAGGATTTACAATGTTAGGCCAGCTTATTAGGAATTGAATAATTAATCTAGCAGGACATTCTTATTAGGATTTAGTTATTCGTTTTCATTTGTTTGATGAACTCTATTTTATGAGACTTTCTAATGCTGTATCTTTGAGGACTATGAGAATTTTTTGGACTATTTTATGTTTATTGAGCTTGGTAGATGTTCAATCTCAAGTTGCCGAGAATTTTTTTGATGAATTGGTTACTGATGCCTTATATCGGCCGATTGGTATGGCTTTTGATTTTGCAGATCGATTATACATTTGGGATAAACATGGTTATGTACGACAAATAGATACCATCGAAGGAGCAAGTGCTGAATTGATTTTTGATATTAACGAACGCGTGGGACACTGGGGAGATCATGGTTTGTTGGGTTTTACTTTTGATCCAAATTATATTGAAAATCGATACATATATATGGCCTATGTGCTCGATCGTCACTATTTAATGCACTATGGTACAGATCAATACGATCCAGATTCCACCGTAAAAAAGCAAGCGACTATCGCTCGGGTGTCTCGATTTACCATCAATGAGACTTTTGATTTTATCGATCCTGCCACTGAAAAAATATTAATCGGCAAGACTATAGAAGATGCTGTTCCTATCGTGGCGGATTTTCATGGTATCGGAAGTCTGTTTTTTGGTACCGACGGAAGTTTAATATTTTCAACAGGTGATGGGGGAAATGATCATGTATTGGATGCAGAAAGTGATAATTTTCATTCAGAACAGGCATTGAATGATGGGATTATCAAAGCTAAAGAGTTAATTGGTCCGTTTCGGTCTCAATTATTGGATAATCTCAACGGTAAAATTCTTCGATTTAATCCTGAAACGGGGGAGGGCTACCCAAGTAATCCTTTTTATGACTCGGATAATCCAAATTCGGCTAAATCAAAGGTTTTTATGCTTGGTTTTCGAAATCCTTTCAGCGTGTTTTTGGTTGAAGGAACGGGTTCGCATAATGTGGAAGATGGAAATCCTGGTTTGATGATTGGTGGCGATGTAGGAGCTAGTTCATGGGAAGAGCTCAATTTTATGACAACTAAAGGACAAAACTTTGGATGGCCATCCTACGAGGGATTTCATACGACCTATCCATTGCATTACGAGAGTTTCTTTGAAAATCTGGATGCTCCGAATCCAATTGGTGCTTCTTGTGATCAACCTTACTTTTACTTTCAAGACCTTATTTTAAACGATAACTTTTTCGGAGAGTATAGCTTTAAAAATCCATGTGATGAGAATTTTACGATTCCGGAAGATGTAGAAACTTTTGTGCATCAACCGCCTCTTATAGCATGGAATAATGCGATGTGGAATCCTCCTGCCCGAACCATGATCAAGGATTATAATCCGGAGTCAGGAAAACTGGGAAGTCAATCTGCCGTTGATCAGGGTATTGTTACGGAAGGATTTCATGGACATTCTAGTATTCCTGGTTTTTTCTATACTTCTGGGTCCTTACCTGATTCACTGAATAACAGCATTTTTGTATCAGATAATTTGGGATGGATTCGTGCGTTTACTTTAGATGAAAATGATGAGGTTAAATCAGTAACTTCGATTCATGAAGGTGTCAAAGGTATTGTAAAAATGATCTTTCATGAAAAGGAGCAGGCCATCTATTACGCCAATTTTGAGGATGGAGAAGTTCGAAAGATTATGTTTGGAGGAAATGCTAAGCCTACGGCAATTATACAATCCGATGTTTACTTTGGTGCTTCCCCATTAGAAGTTCAGTTTACAGGTGATGCCTCCTTTGACCCACAAGATGAAAGTATTAGTTTTTCTTGGGATTTTGGCAATGGAATCACTTCAGAAGAAATAAATCCAATCGTTGAATTTGTTAGTGATGATGGGAAGCCGCAATCTTTCGATGTTCAATTGGTCGTAACAGACAGTATAGGCCAGACTTCGATTGCCGAGACAACTATTTCCATCAATAATACGCCTCCTCAAGTCAATATTCTAGGAGCTGAGAATGGAGATTTATATCCAATAAGCTCTTTAACCATATTGCCTTTAAAATCAGATGTTATCGACGTTGAGGAATCCGTGGATTTGTTGAATTACTCGTGGGAATTATTCTTACACCATAATTTACATTATCATCCTGAATTACCCGAAAATGGTCAGCAGTTTAGTGCACTCATCGATCCTATCGGCTGCAATGGTGAGAACTATTGGTATCGAATTCGATTAACGGTTGAGGATAATTATGGTCTATCTGGAACCGATGAAATTCAATTGTTTCCTAATTGTGATGATCCATTTGGTGAGGTTGAATGGAAACCTGCCGTGGTCAATGAATCAGATATAAAATTGAGTTGGAAGAAAAATGGAGATCCCATTGAGCAAATGGAACTGGAGCGCTTTGATGCTTTTGGACATTTAACCAGTATATCCGTTCAAGATTATATTAATGCTTTTAGTGTATACGATTCGAAAGACGAGAATCCAGTAACGGGCGAAAATATCTATAGAATCAAATCTATTCGTGCCGATGGTTCTTATGATTATTCATCCTACAACATTGTAAGATTTCCATTTAATCCGGTGATACAAGTTTATCCGAATCCTGTAGTTGATCGATTGACCTTGGAAGTTCAGACTAATTTATGGGAGGATGTCGAATTGAAGATATTTGATGCGACGGGAAAGATGATACGTTCGGAAGAGTATGATCCTGTGGATTTTGATCATACGATTGATATTCCTTTGGAAGGGATGTCAGTAGGGGCGTACTGGATGACGATTCGGATCAATGGATCCTTGTTTGTGGAGATGTTTGTGGTGGGGAATTAGTAATTTGGGCATTGAGATCCTGTTACAATTGGAAATTGTTGTAGAGAGGGTGGGAAAGTGGATGTAGATTTGGAGTTTTTCTTATGGATCTGGAGGATTTTTATAAGAATAATTGGAGTTTTTTCTGGAATTGTTGAGAAATTGAAGGTTTAGGGTTAAATCCAACCATTTTTGTACTACTAACTCTGGGAGGTACCATTTTAGTTGACAATTCTCTTTCTTTTTAGCTCCTAATTTCAATTTTTTACTCGACAATATGATCGATCCCCTTACTTTCTCATCATCTATCTTATAGTGCCTCTTAATCCCCCGATACTTCCTCAGACCTTGCCCCATTCGAACCTCCCTTTCTCTCATTTTCTCCAAATGCAATAAGGCTTCCGCTAATTCTTCAAAGAAATACCGCTTATATCGCTCCCGTACCAATACTCCTCGACGACCACGCAAACGATTGACACAGCGCACATAGGTGGATAAAAATAGACGCATACGATTTGAAATAATCTTCCACAAGGCTTCCTCTGGGTAGGCTTTTTGTGGATGATGTTTCTCATGGGCCGCTACAATTTCTTGAGACGTTTTCAATCGTACAGCTAACTGAAATCCATGACGACTAATGACATATTCTTGTATATCAACGTAATCTCGAAGGTAATAGAACATATATCGACGTAGGATTTTAGCTTCTGATAAATTTTCTATGTAATTACTATTGGCACTGGCCGTACTTTCGAAAATGTAAAACCCTTCTGGATAAAAGGCACGTGTTGCTTGCATGATGTATGTTAATGAGTACATCTATTAGTGTAACGAACAAGCCAATTCGTTCCGAAAATTTCAGACTTTTTTTAAAGAAAATCGGGAAGTCAATAAAATGGGGTGCTCCGGAAATCAGAGAAACGGTAAAATTTCTGTGTATACAAGAACAAAAGGAAGCACAGTTGACAAAAATTAGCCGATACCATTTTTATTTTGTCCCAAGAATGTGTCGGGAAATTCTTCTATTCCAGGAAAGCCCAAACGAATATTTTGACCGTTGTACGGGATATAATTGGTTCCGAAAATATAATCCCATATGGCTAAGGTAAGACCAAAATTAACACCTGTCTGTCGTTCCTTGGGAAGATCATATGCATGATGCCAAATATGCATTTCTGGACCATTAAAAATAAATTTCATAAACGGTCCTAGAATGAAGGCACCTAAAACAGTTGATCCAATCATCCATAAAGATTTGACCAATACACTGGCTTCCGAGAGTATATGAATGTCGGCTAAAGATTTGACGAAAACAAGACCTAATAAAAAACCAACGATCCCTCCAGTGACGCGCTTGTCAATGGAAAAATTACTATGATTATAGTGTCCCCAAGAAAGGGTGAAGATGTGTATGATGAAGAAATCATAGAGCCCAATTCCTAGTAAAGCCAATGGAATATATTCTAAAGTTCTATAGACGATGTTTTCCATCCAGTGATATCTTAAATGGGCAGCAAAACCCATTTGCTCTACAGAATGGTGTACTTTATGAAATTCCCATAAACGTTTGGATTTATGCAATAGACGGTGAATCCACCACTGAACAAAATCTCGAACGATAAAACCAATAATTAAGATAGCCCACAAGGGGTACGAATTGAGAGGATTCATTTGTTGCAGGTCGAATCCATTGGTGATGGCAAAGATTAGGTCATTGAACAGATTGACCACTACTTCTGAGGCGGCATTGTAGATGATCAAAGAGAATAGGAAGAAGTTGAAAAACATATAGAAAATGTCCAACCAAAAGTCCTTTCTAAAAATTTTCTGTGATGTTCTCCATGGTTTGATAATTTCTAATAGAAAGAAAAAGGCAGAAACAAGAATCAACCAATAGAAGTAAGAATTCCATGAAGGTTGCGTGATATCCTTCCAAAGGTAATTGGCATAGCCTTGATAGCTATCGATAAAAATCTTCCACAATTCGGCAAGTCCCGTCATCAATATTATTTTGTATGGATGGATTGATTGGCAATATCAGGATTGTATTTCATGTCCAGATGGGCATAGATAGAACGAGATATACGCATCACCCAAAAGAAAGAAACCAAGAATAAACCGATCAATAAGGCAAATGATTGTCCGATGGACCATTTCAGAAAAATAATGGTTACACCTACCGTAAAAATGCATAGCCAACCCGTCCATATGTACGATATAAACATAGCGCCAAAATAATAACCAGGTTCAGGTTCGAGTTTATTGTTACAAACTTCGCATCGCTCGTGCATATCCAGGGGCTTGGAGAAATTGAAAGGTTTTTTAAACATATCGCCTTCTCTACATTGTGGACATTTCATTTTGAAAATCGATGATATCTTATTCATACTATCGCCATGATTAGTTTATGTAAAGGTGATAAAAAAAAGGCAGTCTTAATGTAACCTGAGTAACACAATAGAGCATATAATTTTAAGAATAAGAATCACTCTAGTTAGAAGGAGAAATTCAAGAAAATGAATGCCAAAAAGATAGAATGCCTATTGGCATATAATACGCTATTCTAAGTGAATTAAACAAGGGAAGTGTGCGTCAATGGTGCATAAAAAAATCGGAATTACTTGGGACTTGTATCCTATGTAATTCCGATTTAAATCGTAAGAACGTAGCCATCAAATATTGATGGACGAGATGTCTAACGATAAGAATTAAGCAAAAGTGACTTCACCTGTTTCTAAACTGTAGTAAGCAGCAACAATTCGTACTTTTCCATCCTTTACCGCATCGTAGATCAACTTAGATCGCTTTGTTAATTCAACAGCAGTAAGTTCTGCATTTTTCTTAACGATATCATTTACTGCAGCATCAGGTCCACATGCAACCATGGCAGGTGTTAGATGTGACAATAAATGATTGATGCTAAATCCGTTGTCTCCACCAGCAACTGCTGCTCCAACTGCTCCACAGCTTTGATGTCCCATCACAACAATGACAGAGGAATCACAATGTGCCACTGCATATTCGATACTTGCCAATGAAGAACTATTAGCTACGTTTCCTGCAACACGCACAACAAACAACTCACCAATACCGGTGTCAAAAGCTAATTCAGGAATAACTCTACTATCCGCACAACTCAATACAATGGTGTGTGGTTTTTGATCCCCTACTAATTCTTTTCTTCTTGCAGAGTCTTGAAGTTTTCCTTCCAATCGATCCTCCACAAAGCGCTGATTACCCGCTTTTAATCTTTCAATAATTTGATCCTGATTCATATTTCTAGTTTTATTAAATTGACATTTCCTTAATACTAAGGAATTAAACAGTCAATGGTTCATGCATTTCAGCCGAAAAAATACAATTTTTTTAGAATTTAGGGTTTGGAATAACTTATAAATTCATGCTCCAAGCGTAAAAGTCAAATTCTTGGAAGCTGAAATTTTTATTTGGATTCTGAGAAAGCACTTTCAAGTTTTCCTGAAGCTTTTTAACATCGTCTGTTCGTGTGCTCCTATGTTGTATGACTTTGAGGAAGAAACTTCGAAATGCTTGAATGAGTTCAATTTCGCTCTTAAAAGTCTTCTTAAGTTTTGGTAAATTGTTGATTTTAGATTCTAATAATTTGTACCATCCCAGTTTATAATGAATCATCAAAGCATACAATCGAGCAAGGAGCAGCTGTGATTGGTAAATACCATTTTGTTGTAAGCTATTTATCATTTTCGCTCCTAAGTTGTAATCATTCATCGCAATACAAGATCGCACCATTTCAATGAGAATGTTACAAGTTTGAACTTCCGTGATTGGTGCACCGCTCGATAGAAAATCCATGCTTTTTTCCATCCACTCTTTCATTAAGTCTTGATCCTTGGTATAATAGGCGAGGCACAGGGTTCGAGAACAAGTAATGTATTTCACATAATTTTTATCAAAGGTGAATTGATGTTCTAGAAATTCCAACATATCGATGCCGATCCGATAGTTTTCTTTGTCGCCCAACATAGCCGCCATGTATAGAAAGTTACTAATTTTTGGTAGGCAGTCAGATTTTGGAAACAGATTATCATTTTCCGAAATAAAGTACAGATGTTCATGTGCATTGACCAAGGCCAAGTCAAATTTTCGTTCTAGATAATAGCGCATAGTTTGATTGTAGTACCAATGATCCAGAGCTTTTTTAGACAAGCAATAATCCTTATTGTCTAGGGCAGAAACTACATTCTTACCTAAAACAGTATCAATCCCTTCAATAATAAAATGATCATTAAATTGAAGCTGACGTAATTCAGCTCTTAAAATACGTAGTTCATTTAGGTTCTCAATGATACGAGAAATATGATTCCGCTCCGCTTCAATGTTTTTGAGAAAAAAGACAAAACCATAGGCCCCTTCATTGAATTTTATCTTTTCTTCTAATTCAATGAGTTGAAGAATCAAGGTGAATTCTTCTCTCTTATAGGCGGTTTTCTTAACAAAATTGAGTTTCTTAAGTGCTTCCTTTTTTAAGCCCTTTTCCAACAACATTTCTATAAGAATAAGGCCTTCTTTAGTTTCATTTTTAGAAGAATTGGTTAGATGAAAATTAAAAAGTCCACGCAAAATCTTCTTTTTCAGATAATTCATTTCCGAACTAAAATACTTTTCAATATTCGTTCCTTTAAACTTTTTTAGAATTTTTTCCTTGTTGTAAACGGGCATTTTTTCGAGATAAACATACAATTTCATGTAATTCTTATCGTTATTTTCGGAGTGTACGGCCGAAAGCTTACTGAAATAGGCTTTTTCCCTATTACTGAGCGTATGAATCAATTTATGTATACTTTTACTCACTTAAAATCCTCTTAAATTACTCATAATGTAACTAAATATAGCTAATTTAAGGAAAGTTACTTATTTTAAATTCCTCTTTTCGCTAAATTATATTTTTGTAGGAAGGGATATTAGCAATTATTTTTGTCGTGCGGGATATTATTATAATGCGCACCATCATTCTTTACCCCTTATAAGTAATAACTAATATCCTATAAAAAGGCAGTTGATCAACTTGACTGCCTTTTTGCTTTTGAAGACGATGTAAATTTTTATGAAAACCGGTATATGAATAAAAATATTTACACTATTCGGAATAAATCCTTGTTCCAAGCTTTCAATGGATACCATGTAGATATTGCGGGAAAACCTTCAGATCCCATGATCATTCTTGATCATCATAAATTGGTACATACTTTAATTCAAGGTCCCTTGATTCACTTTCTCGATCGATCAAAGGTCAACGGTGATTTCCAAATTATCAAAACAGCTAATATCAGCGGTTTGTATCTGGACGAAGAATGGCTAGAAGATTATTTATACGAGTACGGTTATACAGATGCTTATCGAATTCGATATGCCGACTCTCCACTTTTCGTGGTGGGATTTGACTATAAAATCAAAGAAAGTAAGAATTCATATATCGGTAAATATCCTGTTTTTGGAAAGAATAAATTCAGATATTATCCTTCGAAGACCTTCGCAGAATCGGTCATTGAAGAATTCAATACATATCCTTTGGTCCTTCAACTGGGCTAACAACTATACTAAGAATTTATGATCGCTGGAAGATCCATGTGCGACCGCTATTGCGATAGGGATGGTAGTGGCCGACGATAGTCGGTCCCCAGACATTGTATGGATGGGGATGGAACCACGCACAGCCCGGGCTGATAAGCATCGCCCCAATAATACACTGATTATAAATCTGGTAAATATCGCTGAACCATTTCTTCCTGCGTTTCTTCCCGTTTATTGGTCCCTAGCTGCTCGTTTAACATGCGACCCATGGTGGGGAAATCGGCTCGATTGATTTGTTTGTCCTGGTCCCATAATTTGGAGCGCATCAGGGCCTTAGCACAATGTAGAAATACTTCCTCAACCCTTATATACAAACAAGATTTTGGTGGATTTTTCTCGGACGAAAATAAGGCAAGAAAAGCTTCATCGGTGCGGATTTCAGCTTGACCATTGATGCGCAATGTTTCATCGACACCCGGTATCAAAAACAACATGCCGACTCGACCGGTTTCTACAATATTTACCAAACTATCCACTCGATTATTCCCTTTTGAATCCGGCACGATGAGATGATTGTCATCCTCGATATAAACAAAACCGGCATCTCCACCCCGCGGTGAAGCGTCCACTTTTCCCGCTTTATCGTAACTCGATAATACAAAAAATGGAGAAGTCTGGATAAAATGACGACTGTGTTGCTCCAATGATGGCAGTACTTTTTTTTCAGCGCGTCCTTTAGGCCAACCATAGATTGCACGTAAATTTTCTTCGTTCGAGATTTTCATATTCCAAGGATTTTTCAATTCAAAATAAAGATACTTATTTAATCAATCTTTTTCTGGGCGATCTGCATCGATCCCGATACCGTGACCGATGCGGCGTTATGTTCCAGCATTCGGCATAGGCCTCATCCCTACGGGATGGCAGCCTCAGGGCTACCATGCTTACACAGCACTATCGCGGTGATAACAGGATTAACATATACGTCATTTTTGACAGTTTTGATGGGCATGGTAAATAATCGAAAAAAAGTAAAAAACGCTGTTACAGAATGTACCTTGTAAGTATCTACAAAAAGTATAATTGAAAAGCCAATGAAAAAAATACATACTTGGATCCTATTATTTAGTGCAAGTTGTACCTTGGGATTATCCTCTCTAAGGGCTCAAGAAGCCTTGCCCATTATCAATGTTATATCCTCAGGAGATGTGAATACCTCAGAAATTACTTTCGATGGAGAGACCATTTGTGTAGGAAATGATCAGGGGATTATTCGTCGACTTGCGCCTAATAACGGAGAAGTAATTGAAGTGCTTAAAAATGAGGCGATTACTACCTGTGGTTTAGAATATGATGGTGAATATTTCATTGCCGAGGCCTATGCCAAGGATCGATTGTATTATTTAGAAACATCCGATCTTGAAGTGGTCGATTCGATTGTGCCGGACTCCTTCAATGGATATATTCATGGAATCGCATGGGATGGAGCATTGCTTTGGTATACGATTTTTCATTTTGGAACAACGGACACGATCTACGCATACGATCCGGAGACAATGACAACCGAAAAAGCACCATTCATGGATGAATATTCGAAAGGGGTGGCGTTTGATGGAGAATATATTTGGATCAGTGATAATTCGAATCAATCCAAACCACTATTGTATAAAATCGATCGAAACACCTTTGAAGAAGTAGAAGTCTATCTAGCACCAGGTGGTAAATATCCCAACGGCATGACCTTTGACGGCCAATATTTGTGGGTTTCCAATAACCAGACCGACTCCATTTATCAATTGGATATTGGGCTGGAGACCTATCAAAAAGCCTGGGTGCAAGAGCAAGATCATATACAAGCCTATCCCAATCCTTGCCGAGATCAATTGTTCCTTGAATTCGAGCCAGCGGTCATCGGTAAGAATTTCGCCATATACAATGAAATGGGTGCATTGATTGAAAAACGAAAGATATTACACCCCCGTGAAGTACTCAATACCAGTTTATGCACACCGGGAAAATATTTTATATACATAGATTCTAAGCTCGAAGAATTGGTATTAATGGTAGACTAATTATCTACTGGTTTCCATGCCCTCTTTTTGAGTGGCATGGATTTTTTCTTTTTGGCAAAAGTTAAACGAGATATTGAAAAAAAATACCATATGTCAACTAATTGCTACTATTTTCTTTTATTTCTCGATTTTGGATTGATTTTTAAGTAATTAGAATGGCTAATTTTGTATTTTTATATAGCTATATATAGGGCGTGCAACTAGGCTAACCACTTATACTTGTATTCTCTTAGCCTTTATGTTATGATTTTGGGGGATTTCATAGCGTTGTTTATTGATATCCGGCTACATAGTTGAAATAGATACAATTGCATGTTAAGACTACTTTTACTTTTTGTCTTTCTATCATATTCGTCGATAGGAACAGCCATTTCTAGTGATTCTATACGTACAGAATTGGAACGTTTGGAAAACGAACCGATTTCCTATGAATTAATGTTGGAACATGAGGCCTTATTTACGAAGGCCGAAAAATTAAATTATCCATATGGTAAATACGGTGCTAAGAAATGGATCGGTTATTATTATTACAATCTAGGTGATTATTCTAAGGCGGCGAAGATATTTTTAGAAGCATACGAGCTTAGTCAAGAACTCAATGAACCTTTAATCGAATCAGATGCCTTGACGTCTATCGCGAAAGTGTATTACGAAATTGGTGAGTTAGAAACCGCCATGAGCTATTATGACTCCGTAATTGAATCAGCCGAAGCGTTAAATAATAGAAAACTATTATCGGAAGCCAGTGCGGGATTGGCGCATTGTTATGCAAAAAAAGAAGATTATGCGAAGGCTATTGAGCTATTAACCATTGGATTGAACTATTATGAGAAGATGGGGCAAACTAAAAATGCCTTGATTGCGGAATTTAATACGGGCTATTATAGTATCAAGAATGGCAACTACGAAAAAGGATTGTCCATTGGCAAAAAATATTTAGATCATTTCAAACCCTTGAAAGATACATTTGAGATGGCCTTTGGTTACTCATTAATTGGATTTGCGAAACATCAGTTGGGGAATATAGATGAATCTTTACTTTATTTAGACACCTCGCTTTTCTACAGCGATGCTATGAAAATTCAGAGGCTCTCCATACAGTTGTATGAGGAAAAAGCTTTGGCATTTGCCGAGAAAGGCGATTTTGAAGAGGCATTACGTTTGCAAAGAATTTATAGCGAACGCAACAAGGAATTGATGAAAGAATCGAGTCAAGGAAACATCATTTTACTTGAACTAAAATCCTTGGCCGCGAAAAAAGAACAACAATTGATGCAATCTCAGCTTCTGATCAATAAGATGTATGTTCGACAACAGAAAATCTATATGATTGTTGGTGGTTTATTATCCTTTCTTGTGATAGCATTACTCATCCTGAATAAGAAAAAACAGGATGTTACCAAAGGAAAAGCGCTGAGTGATATTCGCAATGAATTGATTCAAAGTGAATTACGCAGGAAAGAAATGAAGGCTTCGAAATTGGAAGAAAGATTAGAGTCTAAGCAGGCGGATCTTACCAATTTTGCTTTGGATATAGCTCGGAAGAACGAGTTTTCAACGGAATTAATTGAACGCTTGACCAAACTACAGAAATCTTCCGGAAACCTCGATGGACTTAAAGAAATTATCGGTTTTAC
>JAHDFB010000081.1 GCA_020628475.1 Saprospiraceae bacterium
TGCCTGGATTGAAATACCTATAGCTACGTTTCGAGCAAATGTAGATTTGGTTTCTACAGGGAGGCGTGTAGCATTAGAGGGTACATTGATTACGCTCATTCCCTTTTATCAGCGCAGCTATGGCTTAAATGCCCGCCTAATATTAGATAGTTCTGATGATTTTGATCAGATTTTAGTCACCGAGGAAAGTCAGATTAAACAGGATCAAGGATACCCCATAGATCAAGCACGTTTTCGAGAAATGATGGAATGGATGCATCACCCAATGGATCCTACCGCTTCCGTGGATCATACTAAAGATTTTCGATCTCGATTGATGGACTGTTTGGCCTTATGCGATCGCGAATTCAGAGCGATAGGAAGTTATTTTGCGATCAGTTTAATTTATAAAAGTGGTGTACTTTTTCAATTGATTTCTAATGAACTCCTAGAAAAACAGGGGAAACTTGGTTTTGGTTTACACTTGAGTAATGACGATCATAATTTCGATTATGAGCTGATAAAAAAGGTGATGACACCAATTTCTGAGCAATATGCAATGGATCTAGAAATCATTGATGATATTGAAACTTATCAGAAAAATTATGATAATAGGTTGGAGGAATTGATGGCAGAAATCGTAATGATCCTTACAAATGTATATCATGTGGATATAGAGCAAGTGGAATTGGACCCGTTCGAAATCTAGCTTTCGATTACTTAGACATTTGGTAAAGTTGGACCGATCGACTTGGGATGGCCAGCGTTTCTCTCAACGTAATAGTTTCAGACGTCATTACATTTTCGATGGTATCATAATCTTGTAGAATTTCATCGAATCGATCCAGTGCAATGGTTTTAACGGAATTGTTTTTATTGAAGATCACGAGTACTTGTTGATCATCGAGATATCTAGCAAAAACGTATACTCCCTCTTGCGGAGCAAAATGAATTAATTTGCCAGTATGGATGACTGGCGTTGATTGGCGCCAATTGAAGAGTTTAGAGGTGAAGTTTTGTGCCTCTATTGCTCGGTCACTCATACCCGTTTGTTCGAAATAGTTTTTATCATGATCGGGCCATCCACCTTTGAACTCTTCTCGAATAGCTCCGTGACTAGACGTGCCAGGGTGAGACATGAGCACCTCAGTTCCATAGTATATTTGAGGAATTCCACGCATGGTTGCATAATAGACCATGGCCATTTTCCAAAGATCAAAATCTTCATTCATCTGAGTGAAAACGCGGTCCATATCATGATTGTCGGGGAATATGACCAGTTTTGAAGGATCGGGATACATACGATCGTTCACCATCAATTCATACATTTTAGGAAATCCTGTGTTCCATGTTTCTGGATCGGTTAAGGCCTTTGAAACGGTCATTTGCATGGGGAAATCCATTACAGATGGCAGACAACTCTCGGCTAAGTATTGATTTACTTGACGGTTTTCTTTGGCCTGCCAGTAAGCGGCAATAAGCGGGTTGTCGGTCCACTCTTCTCCGACGATGAACAAGTTTGGATATTCTTCTTGAAGGGAACAAGACCAATCCGATAGGAAGTGCTCATCTGGATAAGAGTAAGTATCTTGACGAATGCCCGCTAGGTTCATGGTTTCTACCCACCATATACTATTTTGAATAATATAGGTAGCCATGTGTACATTACGCTGATTGAGATCAGGCATTGTTTTGACAAACCATCCATCCACCATTTGCTGGCGATCTACCTTACTCGCATAAGGATCCAGTACGGTGGTTTTTCGGTGATTCGAATATTCTGCAAATGAAGCTTGGTGTTGGCTATATTTTTCTTGAAAATTGAGCCAATCATCAAAAGGTAAATCTTCCATCCACCAATGAAAGGAACCACAATGATTGGCAATCATGTCCATGATCAAATTCATGTCTTTAGTCTCCAATTCTTGACGAAGATTTTCGTACATGGCGTTCCCGCCAAATCGCTTATCCACCGCGTAATAATCGGTTGTGGCATATCCATGATAGGATTGTGAAGCCATATCATTTTCTAGAACAGGGTTTAACCAAATGGAGTTAAAACCTAGATCTTTGATATAATCAAGCGACTGAATAATGCCTTCCAAATCACCACCATGTCGACCATATTCATCTTGTCGATTGGGGCCTTCCTTATATTCAATAATGGCATCGTTATTCGGATTTCCGTTGCAGAAGCGGTCGGGAGTGATCAGATAGATAGCATCTTTAGCATGAATACCTTGAGACCGTTTATCACCAGATCGTTTTGGATATAAGGTATAAGGAATTTTAATCTTCCGACCTCTTCCTTTTAGGGTAATAGTGATAGTACTTTGTTCGTCCAATGCGGAAATATCCAAGCCTAGAAATAAGTAATTATCGGAATCTCCCGGTGTAGTACGGAGCACCTTGACTTTTTTTGAGGACACTTTGGGCGTAAGCCCGCTTATATTATCCCCATGAATTAGTAATTCCAGATAAGGGTTTTCCATGTCATACCACCAATGTGGAGGTTCTACATGGAATATTTCATCTTGTCCTTGTACCGCTTGAACATAAACTAGTAGAAGGAACGAAATGATTATTCTGGAAAACATAGTAGGATATTAAGTCAGACGTAGATTACCGTACATACGGTTAAATTCTCTGAAAGATATCATTTTTTCATTAGCTTCATCCCACAATTTATTAGTAATTGTTTTTAGACTTTCACGAATACCGATTTTAACAACATGCTTTTCAAACATAGGGTTGTCTTTATGGCATTTTCGTAGATTGTAATTGGGGATTAAAGAATTTAAATGATGTACATGATGGAAACCAATATTTCCTGTCAACCAGTGTAAAATTCTTGGAAGTTTATAGTAAGTACTTCCTTTAATGGCTGAAGTCAGGTAATCCCATTTGTCCTTCCAAGCCTTATAACTTTGTTCGTGTTGATGTTGGACGTAGAAAAACCAAATGGCTACCATTGCAAAAAATACCGTGATGGGCACCTGAACTTTGATGAATTTTTCCCAACCGATCAGAAAACCGACCAAGCAATATACCGATACGACTAGTAAGTTATTCCAAATTAATGAAAATCGCACTTTTTTCCAGCTTTTAAATCGAATCAACGGAAGTCGGTTATGTATTAAAATATAATATAAGGGCCCGATAATAAACATTACTGGAAGGGATCGATATGCCCGATATCTGATCTTTTCAAATTTGCTTAATCCTTTGTATTCCTCTACGGTAAGCGTTCGGATATCTCCGATATCTCTATGTTCATGGAGCATTCCTGTATGTGCATGGTGATAGCTGTGCGATTTTGCCCAATAAGAGTATGGGATTAATGAGAAAACGGAACAAATTCGTCCAATCAAATTATTTACTTTCTTATTGGAAAAAAAGGATTGATGTCCGCAATCGTGTTGAATGATAAAAATCCGTACTAGAAAAAAAGCATTTAAAAATCCTAAGCCAATGGTCAACCAGTAAGACCACGACAGACTAAAATACATCAGAATCCACAGACCTAAAAATGGAAGAAAGGATGTTATGATTTGCGAAATGGCTAGTGTTTTATTGGGTTTAATGTACTGCCTGACCATTTTTTGCCAGTTCTTAAAATCACTTTTAATTTCTTCGATATTCATTTTTTGATTTTTGATGTTTAATTGCGCCGCAAAATAGAAAATCACGACTTTATGTAAACAAAAAAAATCATAAAAGTTTTTGTTAATATCGTCACATGTACGTCATGAGCGTAAATGCTCTTTATTTACCATTTATCATCAATCGTTGGCCTTTAGAATGTGCTCCAAATTCAGGGGCATACATAGACTGTAAGGTACTAATTCCTGCACTATAATTACCCGGTTGAACAATGCGTTGATCGTACTCGAGCGTATAGGTTCCGGACGGCAAATAATCTACAAAGAAGTTAGTTGCGATGTCTCTGGTTTCCATATAATATCCAAGACCGCTGCTCCATCGATAACCACTCAATACATCAATCGGTTCAGTGCCCGCAGCACGCATATCCTGCAGATGTATATATTCCATAGGTCGATCCACATCTAGGGTCAGGCGTACTGTCAAAATTTCGCCCGTCTTCAGTGGTTCATTGTTCTTGAGGGGCATTAATTCATAACCTGCATCCGTTGAAACTTTTTTGAAATAGTTTCTTCGGAGTTTCAGCGGAGTTTCTTGATAGTTCTCGATTTTATCTAAATCTTCCCAATATTGTACACTGGTGCTTGCCCAAGCAATATGATTGTTGTCATTAATAAACTCTACGGATTTTAAATCGGAATTGATCGCCTCTTTTTTGAAGCTTAAAGAATATTCTCCTGTAGCTTCCACAAGTTGATTGTCTGGAATTTTCTGTGCTACATTATTGACTTTGATCTGAACCGTTTTAGTTTGGTCAATCCATTTGTCGCCTCGCTCAACAATGGCATATATGGCCTGAGTCGTGGCCTTGGTTGATTTCCAGCTGTTGGTTTGTTTATTACTCAATAACCACTGTTTCATTTCATTGATTTCACCAACATTTCTGTCGATTTCTTCAAATGCAGAGATTAGTAGTGACTGCCGTTCGATATTGGATTGATTCCAATGATATCCATTTACTTCCTTCCAATATCTACCTAAATTTTCCTTGTAAATACTACGCTGGCGAAGTGATTCTATGATTTTTTGAGAAAATTCAACATCTTCTTTTCGATCAAAATACAGCGCCAAGTGTCCTTGACTCATCAGACTATAATCCAACCATTTTTCTTTGGCCAAACGTATATATTTATTCAGTCTTCGATTGACTTGATCACTGCTATATTCCGGGAAAAAAGATTGTACGTACATAAAGTGAATGACAATCGGAGATAAGTAGAGTGGATCTTTCGCTTTGTTGTCATATTCAATGAACGATTCTTGTACAAATTGCATGGCGGATCGAGTGATACCTTGTATGGTGGGATCATTTTTGTCAATGACTTGCATCTTATCCAACTGTCCGATACCCTCTAAAATATGTTGTGTGATAAACCAATTAGGTCTTCCACCAGGAAACCAAGGAAAACCACCCCGATTTTGGCGTTCCTTTAAGGTCTTCAAATCTTGGGCAAGTTCTCTTTTTATACGTGCTTGATCGAAGAGAATAGACATTCTTTGCATTTGTTCCTCCTCAGAAAGAGCATCTAATAGCCATGGCGTTTGTTCGATAACCGCAGATTTTAAATCTTGATTTTTTGTAAGAGGAGATTCCAAGTTTCCGTTTTCTTTCCAAGACTGATACACATCTTCGATGATGGGGTTTTTGTCCAAAATATGTTTGGCCAATGCATTACCAAAATATCTCGAGAAAATTTGCTCTGAACAATTGTATTGATATTCGATGAGATAAGGCAATGATTGAACGGCCAACCAAGATGGATTACTGGTTACAGATATATCCATAAATTGAGCTTCCATGGATGTGGACTTATCTAATTTCTCAATCGTTGGAACTTCTACCGTTTTCGAGCTATTCTCAGCAAGACTGATAGCTAAAGACTCCGTGACCAATGTACGATTGGATAGGACTAAAGCTGTATTTTCTTCACCATCCGTATGCTCCTCGGATTCGGCATAGACTTGGTAAGTTAAACCCTCAATATCTGCTGGAACCATGAATTCCCATTGTAACTGGCTGCTCTTGTTTGCTGTTAGTTCAATGGATTGCTCCGTATTGGAAGACATGATTTGATTGGTGATGTCTTCATTGGTAAAAGGATTGATGAATTTTATATAGGCTTTCGCCCAAAGTTTATCCTCGGTGTTGTTTTGCACTTTCGCAAGAATAGAAGCTCGATCGCCCTGACGGAAAAACCGTGGTCCATTTGGATAGACCATCAAATCTTTACTCGTAGTCACGAATTGTTCGTCCATTGTAAAGGCAGCATCTTTCGTATGTGCAAACGTTTGTAATTTCCATTTGGTCAAGGCTTCGTTCATGGTAAATTCGATGATACATTCTCCGTTTTCATTGGTTCTAAGTTCCGGATAGAAAAAGACGGTTTCCTCTAAATTCGTTCGAAGAGCTGGACCTGGTGAAACCGAATTTCCATTCGTACCTTCGTCCAGAATTTCTTCTGATGTATCATCTGATTCAAAGTTTACATCTCCTACTGCTGCTGTAGCCATATCTTTTTTAGCTGATCTTTTTTGAGCGGGCTGGGGTGGAGCGTCCATCATAATTTCCGCTGATTCCATTTCTACACCGCCTCTATAAGCATTCATCATGACGCCATACTGATTACCTAAAGTAAGGATTACTGGATATTGAATGTATTTATAAGGTCTATCTATATAATTATCTCGCCCAGTACCTCGGCCGAAGGATGCCTTGAATCCGGGAGCATTCACTCTGAGCCAACCCCTTAATTTGTTTTGAATAAGACCGGTCCATTGATGCGGTGTAAAGGCATCTAGTGAAGCATCATACATTGAACTCAAGATTTCAGCATTAACAGGAGCACCTTTAATATCGCTGAGTTTCAATTGCCATTTCTCTTTTGAGCCCGGATAAAGGTCACTTCTGAAACTCAACCATTTCAATTGTAGTTTTTTGTCTTCGTAAGGGACATCAATTTGTATGACTTCCTGATAAAATCGGCTGTTTTTAGTGGCAGAAATGACGATTTGTATTCCTCCTTGATCACTTTTCGATACGGGAAATTCAACACGTTCATGTTGGTTGATTTTAAGCAATTGACGCGACTCTTGACCACCATGTCTTCGTACATCAATTTGAACATCCAAATCGCTATATGCGGTATATAGATCCAATTCGATATTTTCGCCAGGAAGATATTGTTGTTTTTTTGAATCTACTTTAAAATGCGCTTTTTTAGGTACGTTGTTGGTGCCGATTATGGTCAATTCAGACTTTTTACTGACGGCATCAGGATTACTTATTTCAACAGTATAAACGCCTTCAGAAAGTTTGGATAGATCGTATTCCAAACGGTCATTAATATCTATGCTTTCATTGACCAACACTTCCTTATTCGGTTCTATTCGTAAATCTCGATAGGAAGGATAGTCATTTTTGAAAATGGTGGATGAAATTAAATAATGTTCGGAAGTACCCCAATATCTTTTCCGATAACTTTTGTCCTCAGGTTGATGTTTTGAAATTTTAATTTGAACCGTTGCCTTGGCAGGAACATTATTCTGATTTTTCAAAGCGATATTCAAGCTTTTTGTACTCGATGGGCTTATACTCAGCTCATTTTGCATGTCTATAATATAAGCTTTCGCACCAGCTTTTACTTGAGTCGTTTCACTTCTTGTCTCACCGCTATTATCGGTGATTTCTGTGATGACCTCATAATTGAAAACGGGGTTTTCCATCGTGAAACTCTTATCGCTTTCTGCTATAAAGTCAATGTTGAATGCGCCAGTATCGTCCGTGCTCGTAGTACCGCGCTTGATAATTTTAGAGGATTGTCTATTGAAATAGCCTCTATAGTAATATCGATAAACAGGTGTTCTTTTAATCGTGTAATTTACTTCAGCGTCGGCAATGGCACTTCCTGAATAGTTACTGACAACTCCAGAAACTTGAATGGATTTATCCAAAGAATAAACTCCTTTGAGTGGATCCATCTTTATGGAAAATTTCGGGCGTTTGTATTCCTCCACCTTTATGTAAGTCTGATTTTTAGATTGATTTTCCTTGAATCCGAATTGAATAATATAATTACCATTCAACAATCCTTTAGGAATGTCGAAAGAATCATGGATTGATCCAAAGGCATTGGTCTTTAATGTGCGTTTTTCGATTAGTTGATAATTGGCATCTAAAAAACGAACATATATATCCGTATTACTTAAAAGTATGGGATCGTCTCCATTTTTTTGTTTATCCACGATCGCCTTGAAGTATACTTTTTGGCCGGGTCTATAGATCGATCGATCCGTAAATACAACAATGTTACTTCGGTTTTGATCCGCTTGTTGAGAACCGCTATGGATATAGTTGTTCAGAAATAAATAATCATTTTCTGTTGAGATGGATAACATCGGATTTTGATGCTCTTTAGTACATTGATATTTGCCTTGCCCATCTGTAGATGCCTGGAAAATTCGATTTAAATTTCGATTTCTACCACTCCAATCGTAGCGGTAACCATCTATTTTTGTTGGCAAAGCTTCGCCAGTGATTCGATGAAAGGTTTGCACTAAACCGCTTTGATCATAGGTGTAGGAGAGATTAGAAACATGAACAAGATGCTTGGAGGTCAACTTGTTGTCCGCCGTCTTAAATACAACAATATAACTGCCTTGCTCTAGTTTTTCTATGCCTGTTTCGGCTCTCGTAAATCGATAATCTTCCGTAGGTATTAGTGAAATGCTGCCAGTTCTGATACGTCTGGACTTCGATATGAAATGCGTATCTTTTCGATTGTTGGTATAGTATTTTAAGAGGTCTTCGAAACTCAAGGCATAGACTTCGTATTCTAGTTGTTCGATGTTTTTGTATTGAATTTGCACTAAAATATTTTCACCGGAAGGAATGACTTCTTCTGTGGTTAAAGTAAAGGATCGTTCTTTAATCAACGCTTCGAAATGATCGATGTATTGAATCTGTTCTTGAGTCGTATATTTTTTTCTTAGGTCATTTAATAAATCCATCGCTTGAACGAGCTCTTTGGAGTTGGATTTATTGTCAAGATCATATTGATTTCCTTGGGAAATATAATAATCGACCAATTTAATGGCTACGTCAAAGGCTTCCGTTTGACCATCATATTTTTTTAGAAGTTTTTCTAATTGATCTTTGTACCAGCTGTTTTTGAGAGGATTCGTATTATTTTGATAACTATAGCTAAGCCTTTTTAAAATGATATCGAGTAGGATGGCAGCTTCCGATTTGGCGTGTTCTCTTTCCAGTTGTTGGAAGGTTTTAACGGCAAATAAGGTGTAAGAGCTTGTATCTTTGGATTCGAAAATGGCATTTCTAAAGATGTCGGATGATAAGAAGGCTTCTTCCTGATCAAATTCAAAGGCATAAATAGGTTCGGTAAGGGTAGAACGTGCGCTAGTATAAAAGTCAATCGCTCGATGCGCTAAAAGATCAAATAGGGTAGGTCTTAATCGAACACCCTCCTTTGAATCTAAGTGTTCAATAATAGCGTTATACGTGTTGAGTGGTATATTATCTGTTTTTACCGAAAGCGAGCGTTTATACAGTTCGTTGATTTTGAGTATAAAATGAGCGCTAGACCAATCGGTTAAATCTTTAGGATAAGCACTGTTGATATTGGTTAATTGTCCTATTTTATAACTGTTATTTCTTAAATAGTTGTTGTATAATTCTGCCAAGTATGAGTCCGCAATGGCGCCAGACACTTCGTCGAATTCTGGCCTTTTAGCCTGGACGTACGCAATTTGATTCAGTACGGGAGTTTCTTCAATTTGTTGATTGACAGGTAATCGCTGAAACAAGGACTTTAATAATTGCTCATGGTTTTTATCATGGATCGCTTTGGTTTCAATTTTGTCAAGTTGAGAAAGGGCATCTCTGAACTTTCCATCCTTTTTCAGATTTTCAAATATTTTCCAGAGATCTGTATAATCTTCGTAATTCATTTCGGCTATATTAATGTTCTGATTGGACGTACAAGAATTCAATCCGTTAAATGAAAACATTCCGAAAAGAATGATGAAAACAATTGAAATGTGGCTAAAAAAAGTACGCGGCATAGATGAATATTTAGTAAGTTGAAATATACTTAATTTCACTCATTTAGACGTATGACATTTTACAATTACATACATTGCTCCTAATTATTTTTAGGTCTAGAAAGTTCTTTTAAAATGCATTAAGTATAAGCCCGTGAGATATTTACTGCTTTTAGGCTGCATATGCGATTGGATGCTTCAGATATGTATATGTAAACTTTTTAGCAAAAAAATAGATTTAATCTTATGAAGCCTACAATATGATTTCTCCAATACAACATTTCGAATTACTGGATGCCAAGATGGATTATTACGAACAATTCTTGGATCCAATCCAATCCTCAAAACTTTTCAAGGAATTGGAATCAGAGCTTCATTGGCAACAAGATCAAATTAAAATGTTCGGTAAAAGTTATCAGGTCCCTAGGTTACAGGCTTGGTATGCCGATCCAGGGAAATCCTATAGCTATTCCGGCATCTCCTTAAAAATTCGAGATTGGCATTCCAGTTTGGAAAAATTACGCTTGCTCATTGAAGAAAAATCTGGCTATACATTTAATAGTGTTTTGGCCAATTTATATCGAAATGGAATGGATAGCAATGGCTGGCATGCAGATAATGAAAAAGAATTGGGAAAGAATCCGATTATAGCTTCCATCTCCCTCGGAACGGAACGATATTTTCATATAAAACACCGAACCAAAAAGGAAAAAAAACATAAGCTTCTCTTGAAAAACGGAAGTTTACTGATTATGCATGGAGCCATGCAACATCATTGGCTTCATCAAATTGCGAAAACCAAGAAAAATATCGGGCCTCGTATCAATCTTACCTTCCGTTACATCATGTCATAAATTTGGCACTTTTTTTGCGATTAGTAGATCAGAACATTTACGACTAAAAATGAAATCTACTAAAATGCCCCCTAGTATATTTTCATTATTGTGCATGGTTTGTTTGCTCTTGAGCGGAAATATCAAGGCCTCTTCCATTTGCGATAATGTGAATATCACACCTCAACAACTATCTTTTGAGTGTTTAAATAATAGCACATCTTCCGATCCCAGCGATGATTATTATGCGATCTATTTTAATTTTAACAAAGAGATTGCAGAAGGCGAAACCTACGAATTATTCGTTGAAGGAACTTCAGAAGGATTTTTCACTTATGATAATGTACATTCTATAAATATAGCTGCCAGTAATGCATTGGTAAGTATTAGTATAGAGGATGTTCAATCTTCTTGTACGTGGGAGCAAGCGATCGGACCACTGTATTCTTGTAGTACAGAATGTCAAATTTTTCCTTCCATTTTGATTCAGGCTTGTCATAACAATCAGACGGATTATGATATTTCCGATGATATTCATGAATTTACGGTCCAGTCTCAAGCTATTAATGGAAGTACGCAATTTGATTTAGTAATTAATGGTGAAGTATTTTCAACCAATCCCTATGGAGCATTGAATAATTTTTCACTCCCTGCAGATAATACCATACCATCGGTGCTATTAGTGGATTCGGAAAATAGTCAATGTAATTTTGCTATCGATATAGAACAACTAAAACCATGTTCTCAAGAATGCGGGGCAGTCATAGAAGATTTAATTTACACCTGTATTGATAATGTGTATAACATCGATTTTAGTATAAGTATGTTTAATGGTAATCCACTCAATAAAAAGTGGATTCAAATAGACGATAATGAACCCATAGAAATAAGTGTATCGAATTATAGTCTGGAACTTGCTGCTGATGGTTTGGAGCATAGTATTAGCATCACCGATTATGATGCGGATGATTGTACAATAACTGAAATTATTGGTCCATTGAATCCATGTAGTTCGGAGCCCTGTGCTGTTTTTGCTACTTTAAATTCCGTGGAATGTCATAATAACAATACGGCAGACATTGGGGCTGATGATACTTTTACCGCAAGTGTAGATGTTTCTGTTTTAAATGGCTCTAGCCAGTGGAAAGATCAAGATGGAAACATCTACAATTACAGTAATTCTATTGAACTAGGTCCCTTTGCCATTTCAGAGGGAAGTGTTCAATTGATTATTACGGATACCAATGATGATAATTGTTTCTACGAATTATTTATTGATGCACCCAATAGCTGTTCAGAATGCTTGGAATCCGTTGAAGCAGGAGAAGATCAATTAGTCAGTTGTTTTAATCCTGAGGCGAATTTATTGGCCAGTGTTTCAAATCCTGGTCAATATGCTTGGACCTTTAATAATGAGTTAATTTCTGAAGTCTTGGAAGTAAGTGCTACGGAAGAAGGATGGTATTACTTTGAAGCTAATTTTGATAATGGTTGTGCGCTGAAAGATTCTCTTTATCTGACTTCTATTATCGATCAAGCCCCTATGGCCATTGTGGAATCTGAAAATAATTTGAATGAAATTACTTGTTCTGTGAAAGAAATAAATCTCTCGGCAGTTGAAGAGCCGAATGTTATTTATTCATGGGAATATGCGCAAGGTATTGTGGAAGGATTAGAATTGACCGTCTATGAAGAGGATATTATCTTATTGACGGCGACGGATACCATTTCCGGTTGCGTCTCCGAAGTGATTTTTAAAACCTATGAGGATACCGAAGTGCCAACATTTGATGTTCAATCAGCAGGCCAATTGAGCTGTGCAACGGAAGAGACAAGCCTATCGGTCAGTAAAGTGGAACCAGCTTTAACAACGGATATCGCTTGGTATGACGATGAAGGAAACTTCCTAACGAATGATCTTTCAATTCAAGTGGAAGAACCTGGCTGGTACTATATCCATGCCTTAGAGCCTTACACGCATTGTGAGAGTTTTGATAGTATCTATTTGGAAAAATTCGAATTTTATCCGATTGTATCGGATATAGAAGATCAGGAATTACCTTGTAATGTAGATAAAGCAAGTATTGAGGTCGAGGTAATCAGTACAGAAAATCATAGTATTCATTGGACGACAGATAACGGGACTATATTATCTGAAAATTCATTTCCGACCATAGAAGTTGAAGGTGCAGGAATATATACAGCGGAAGTCATGGATGAAAAAACGGGATGTGTTACAACGACACAGATGGAATTAACGAAAATGATCAGCGAAGTTGAACTGGTAGA
>JAHDFB010000014.1:0-53722 GCA_020628475.1 Saprospiraceae bacterium
CCCTGACAATGACGATTGGAGATCAGACCAATTTGATGCTCACTTTAAGTTCTGGGGCTGAGACCATCGATGAAGTGGTAGTTATTGGCTATGGTACATCGAAAAAATCACATTTGACCGGAGCTATTTCTAAAGTAGATAACAAAGATCTTGATAAGCTTCCTCTGGCTCGGGTCGATGATGCCTTAGTAGGACAAGTTTCTGGTGTCAATATTGCTGCAACAGAAGGAGAAGCCGGCTCTGCTCCCACAATAAGAATTCGAGGAACAGGTTCCATGGTTGCAAGTTCAGACCCACTTATTGTTGTGGACGGTCTGATTGTAGATAATGACTTTTTGGGTTCATTGGATATGAACGATGTAGCTTCATTTGAAATTCTTAAGGATGCCGCATCTTCGGCAATATATGGATCAAGAGGGGCTAATGGTGTCATATTAATTACTACAAAAGATGGTGTATCTGGTAAAACTAAATTTTCATACAATGGATTTTATGGGATGAAAGAGGCCCGTAGAAGTGAGGCGTACGATTTTAGTTTAGCGGAAACCGCAGCAGCACAAATGGAGGCCTTAGGTGAATTATCAGATCGAACAAGATATAAGCAACTAATAGGAACTGATAGAGATTGGCAAGACGTCATTTTTGATGGTGGTATGATTACAAGTCACTCTTTAAGTGCCAGAGGAGGTAATGATGATACTAAGTTTAGTACCACTTTCGGATATCTTCACGATGAAGGCGTACTCTTAACAGATGATTTTAAGAAGTACAATATGAACTTCAAGATTAAAACTAAAATCAATGATAAATTGTCTTTTGGGGCTAGCATCGCGCCTTCGTATACAGATAGAAGAAGATTTGATGG
Source organism: Saprospiraceae bacterium (assembly GCA_020628475.1). Classification (GTDB taxonomy): domain Bacteria; phylum Bacteroidota; class Bacteroidia; order Chitinophagales; family Saprospiraceae; genus JAHDFB01. Next base: position 866 of record JAHDFB010000014.1, read on the forward strand.
GTCTACACATGATATTTTAAGACAAACACCTTGGTTACCACTTTATCATGATGAAAATACCATTAAATTTCTTGATACAGTAGCTTATCCTGACGTTAAAGTGGGAGATTACGCATGGCAAAGACATTTTGACAATTATGACTTGGACAATGATGGTGGTGAGACCGACATAAGTAACACCTCCAACGCAAATCCTGCGGCCAAGGTACTAGAAAGAGATAGAAACGAATATAGATTTAAAGTATTTGGTAGCACCTATCTACAGTATGAAATATTAAAAGGATTAAAATTTAGAACGTCCGTTTCTGGAGATTATCAAAATACCGATACAGATAGATGGCAAGGATTAAATGCACACAGGAATGGTGCATCCAACATTCAATACAATGTATCCAATTTCCGCGGAATACACTTAGTGAATGAGAATTACTTCTCCTATGATAAAGAAGTTGGAAAACACGAATTCAATGCTATTTTAGGAGTATCTGCAGAGCAATGGAATTTTAATGCGAGCTCTGTATCCGCTACTGGTTATGAAAATGATTTAATTCAAACGATATCTGGTGGAACGACCATTACCGGTGGGACTTCCGACAGGTATCAAGATAGATTTCAATCTGTCTTCGGAAGATTAAATTACGCTTTTGGATATAAATATTTAGCCTCATTTAGTTTTAGACGGGATGGTAGTTCAAGATTTGGACCGGATTCAAAGTATGGAATTTTTCCAGCCGTATCTGCTGGTTGGGTAGTGAGTGAAGAAAACTTCTTAGCGAATAATAAAATCGTTAATTTCTTAAAACTTAGAGTTAGTTATGGTCTTACAGGTAATAACGCAATTCGCACAGGAAATACATTAACGGATTATTATCCTTCTACAGCATTGTTAGGTCCTTCCACTGCTGTTGTAGATGGAGCGGTAGCATCAGGAATACAAGCAAACAATATTGCAAATCCTCTCTTGGGTTGGGAATCATCGAGAGAAATCAATCCAGGAGTAGATTTCGTCCTTTTCAATAATTTCTTATCTGGTTCTTTCGACTATTATAACAGACAAAGTGATGCATTATTATTAAATAATCCGGTCTCTTATACCACAGGTTTCTCAGAAGCACTTGTAAATCTTGGAAAAGTTGAAAATAAAGGATTTGAATTAGAACTTCGTACGAGTAACCTTAGAACAAGAAACATCACATGGACTTCTTCATTCTTAGCTTCTAGAAATCAGAATACATTATTAGATTTTGCAGATTCTGATGGACAAATTCAGAATGTGGATAGTAAAAGAGCAGCTGAATGGATTAATAAAGAAGGCCATCCAATTTCTTCATACTATGGATGGGTGGTAGATCGAGATATTCCTTTAGAATATATTAATGATCCTTTCCATCCAGTTGGCGCAGAAGCGCAGGATGTTTACGTCAAGGATTTAAATGGAGATGGAATAATAGATGATGATGATAAAACGATTTTAGGAAATCCTTATCCAGACTTGGTATGGAGTTTTGGTAATAACGTGAGTTTCAAAAATATTGATGTTGGATTCCTTTTCCAGGGGTCTCATGGAGCGGAAATCAGAAATATGGGTGACCAATATTTATTTAATCATTTCAACAGTTCTCAAGATTTCAATCCTGAAACAACGCCTGATCAACATTTGATAAAGCAAAAAATATTTACAAATGACATCATTCAAGATGCATCCTACATCTCATTGAGGAATTTCACGATTGGATATAATTTTTCTAAAAATACATTGAGTAGAATGAATGTATTATCTACGGCTAGAATTTATGTAGCGGGACAGAATTTATGGTATTCTACAGCGGATGATTATACCGGCTTTAATCCTGAATCCATAAATAATACAAGTCCTACCACTTGGGGATATCAACGTGCCGGATCTCCAATTAATCAAACCTGGACAGTGGGTCTAAATTTAGAATTCTAAGAAGTCAAAAATTTTTAAAAAGAAAAAGAATGAGAAATTTATATATAGCAGCTTTTTGCTTGTTCGCAATAGCATTGACATCATGTGGAGAAGGGTTTTTAAATCCAGTACCAAATTCTGCTGTGAGTGCGGCGGGATATTATGAAACAGAAGCTCAATTGGAGACGGGAGTAATCAATATGTATGACGGTCTTCAAGGTATTAATTCGACAAGTGCCAACGACAATCATAGCATCCAAGTTGAATTTTATTTAACTGAAATGCGGAGTGATAATACACGTGCTAAAAATCCAGAAGGTGAGGCGGCACAATTCGAAATGTATTCTATAGAATCAACCAACGGTATAGTTGCTGATTATTATAGAAGTATGTATGACGTAATTTTTAGAGCGAACACCGTCATTGAAAATCTAGATGTGGCAACAGAAAAAAGAGGTCAGTTTGAGGGAGAGGCTAAGTTTGTAAGAGCTTTGGCTAACTTCAATTTGGTCCGATTGTTTGGAGATGTTCCATTACTTGATCGTGTAATCTCTCCATCAGAAACAGATGTGCAATTCACAAGAATCGATAAAGGGATTATCTATGATTTGATTGTGAGCGATCTGGAAACAGCAGCTGCTAACTTGAACGATGCGTATAAGACAAGAGCAAGTAAATCTGCTGCTCAAGCTTTGTTGGCGAAGGTACATTTGACATTAGGTAATTATAGTGAGGCCCAAGCGCTTTGTGAGTCAGTAATGGGCGCTGGATTTAGCTTAGAACCTGCCTTTAAAGATGTCTTTTATGCGGAAGGTAATAATGAGGTCATCTTTGCTATTGGATATATTCCTGATGATGCCAATGATAGTCAAAACTTTTCTGCAGAGTGGTTAAATGCCGTTGGTAGAACAAGTGGTGTTAATTATGTAACTGCTGATGCAGTGGCAGCATTAGATGAATTAGGTGGAAATAGAACGGCTTATTCTTATCGTATTGATCCTATTCAAGCAGAACAACGTCAAGTCGTAAAATATTTGCCAGACGGAGACGAAGAACTAGGAATAGAGCCTACATCTAGTGATCCTACTTCTGCCGGTAATGATTGGATTGTCTTGAGATATGCTGATGTCCTATTGATGCACGCAGAAGCTACAATCGGCTCAGGTGTCAATACCGTTGATCCTACATCTATTCAGGCTTTTGAAGAGGTAAGGACACGAGCTGGGATAGAAGGATCTGTCACTGAAATAACGAAACAAATGCTATTGGATGAAAGAAGGGTAGAATTAGCATTTGAAAACCAAAGATTATTTGACTTGATAAGAATGGGGGTCGCTTTGGACGTACTAGGAGAGCATGCTTCAAATACTGGTGTTACATTTAGTGGAACAAGCTTATTGCTTCCAATTCCTCAACGAGAGATTGGTCTTAGTAATGGATTATTAACGCAGAATCCAGGCTATTAATCAACTTATTAAAAGACATTTTTTAAATAAAATTATTATGAAATCTATTTCGTACTCAATAGTAAAATACATACCATTTCTTTTTATCGGCTGCTTACTTGTTTCTTGTAACTTCGAATTCGAATTACCAGAAGCAGGTTCTATAGCAGATGCCACATTGCCAACGGCTGGTTTTAGTTATTCTCAGACAAATCCGGACGATTTTAGAGAAGTAACATTTACAAATGAATCTGGTAGTGCCACGGATTATTCATGGGATTTTGGCGCTGGTGCCACTTCTGAGGAGAAAGATCCAAGCTTTGTATTCGAAGATGGCGAAGGTACTTATTCAGTAACATTAGTGGTCAGTGATAAGAATGGAGAGTCTGATTCTTACACACAAGATGTTATTGTAATTGAACCTGAAGAACCAGATGCAATTGTGCCAACGGTTATTAATGGAGATTTTACAGAAGGTCAAGACGGATGGAAAGTGGGTTCTTTTACGGATGGAACAACAAGTCCATTTAATTCTTCTAGTGACGGATCTAATTTAGATTATGAGGGCAATGATACAGGGGCAAAAACACCTGGCGCAAAATGGACGAATGGTACATCTGGAGGGCCATTGGCTACAGGCGATTCAAGGTATGCGTATCAGGCATTTACTGTTTCGGCAGAAACGGAATATGTTCTAGAAGCAGAATATGCTATTAAAAATGACTTAGAAGATGTTCCTGGAGGAGATCGATTGGTTTTTGAAATTTTGGATGGACATTATGATGATGGAGCCAATGCCTTTGATGCTCCAAGACTTAGTACAACAGTAGGAGATGCTGCTTTGGGTAAAGGTAATTTTACTTTAATTGAAACAACCTTTACAACCAATGAAAGTGGTCAAATCGCCATTTGGATTTGGGGAGCAACAGCGGAAGATGCCTATGCTGACAATATTAAATTATATCCAAAAGAATAATAAAGGTCGAATTTATGAGAATGAACGCTTTAAACATATTTGGAGTGACCATGGTGCTCTTGTTTTTGGCTACATCTTGTAGTGAAAACACAGATCCAAAAATGCCGGATAAGATAGAAGATCCTGAAGTGGAGGATACGGTTGTCCGTGCAGACATTGATTTTAGTAATTGGAAGGTCACTTTACCAATAGGAAGTCCTACGGAGGTAGAACCTCCTGAAATATTGGAGTATTATGATTTAGAGATTCTAAAACCTTATATGTTAGATGATTTGAGTGATACCTCTATTGTATTCTATACGGAACCAGGAAGTTCTACAGCAAATTCTTCTTATTCTAGAACTGAACTGAGAGAACAAATGACTCCAGGATCAAATAAAACGAACTGGACCTTTGATGATGGTGGAATTATGAAAGGGACCTTGAGAGTTTCAGATATTTCTATCAAAGGAAATGGTGAATTGGATAGAACCATTGTGATGCAAATACATGGCCGGTTAACCGATGAACAAAGAGATTTGATTGGAGAAGATGATAATAATGCTCCTCCTGTCGTCAAGATTTATTGGGACGAAGGTAAAATTGATTTTAGACGTAAAGTGCTAAAGGATACAATGGTAAACGAATTAGATATTTTACACAAAGATGCATGGAAGGATGAGTCTTATTTCTTTTCTGAAGAAGTCGGTTATGATCCTTTTACCTTGACTATTGAGGCGGATGGAGAAACATTGAAAGTCTCATTGAATGATGATGAAGAATTTGTTTTTAATGATGTGCATGTGAAAAGGTGGGGAATATTTGAAAATTATTTTAAAGCCGGAAATTATTTACAAAGTACCGATCCAAATTCTCATGCCACTGTAAAATATTATTCTCTGGAAGTTAAGCATTAATAATAGAAGTTTTTTCATACAAAGAAGGGGTGTTGAAAAGCACCTTTTCTTATTTTTTTAAATAGAGATTAGGAGCGCGTTTTATTTATGATTATTAAAACCCCAAAGATTGATGGCACATTTGATTTTGCTGTAATATTTCTGCTGACGTTAATATTATTTAGCGGTTGTGATCTTTTCACTGAAAGAAAAGAAGTGTTATCAAAGAATGTGCAAAGTGAAAAGTTAAGTCCGAATGATGTTATTCCCTTTTTTCAACATTGGAATCTAATTCTTGGAGATGGCTCAAATGCTGGAATAGCCAGTAATTATCATCATGAGGATTTTTTTTATACTCAATCGGATTCAGAAGATAATTGGGTTGTTTTTAAAAGCCCCAATGCAGGTAATACACATGGAACTTCCAATAACACCAGAACGGAGTTAGCTCAATTACGTAAATGGTCAGCTAAGGACGAAGCTAGTTTGAAAGCAACAGCAAAAGTGATGCAAGTTGCGCAAACAGGAGATGCGAGAGTTGCTGCCTCCTATTCGGTAGTCATTGGTCAGATACACAGTGCTGATGGGCATGAAAATGAACCATTAAAAATTTTCTACAAGAAATTTCCTGGACATTCTAAAGGATCTGTCTTTTGGAACTATGAAATTAATACGGAAGGAGAAGATAATTCGGGACGATGGGACTATTCATATCCTGTTTGGGGCTATGATTTTTCTAAAGTAGGAGATGCTGCTGATTCCTATCCCATAGAACCAACTGATGGCATTGAACTTGGTGAAGAAATCACCTATAGCGTTGAAGTAAAAGATGGGTTGATGCAGCTGATCTTTGAATCAGAAGGGCATGAAACGAAGACATTCACCAAGAATTTAATAGCATCCGAGTATTCTAATAAAAAAGATATCCCAGAACAAGTCAATCAATTATTCGTATCGATTGGTCAAGATGGCGTTGAACGCATCAATGCCTATTCTGATGAAGGCTTGTTTTTTAAGTTAGGTTGCTACAATCAGACCAATGGAAAAGATCCTAGTATTAATAGAGTTTGGTGTTCTGGTGCGGAGACCTATGATGGAGATATTGAAGCTCAATATAAGCATGGTGCTTATGCAGAAGTCTGGTTCAAGGATGCGAGCATAGAGATTAGTGAAAATTCGATTTCTAATCAAGGGTATTTTGAATCAAATGATGGCTTGAGTAACAAAACGGTGTATCCGATAGAAGTGATTCCTCAACTGAATAAATTCAAGATGTTAATGGGAAATGGAGAAAATGTAAATGATCTGAACGATTTTGAGCATAAAGACTTTTTTTATACTGTGATTGATGGAACAAGGAGATGGGTAGTTTATAAAACGCCCAACTCAGGCACCACATCGAAAAATTCGAGTAATACAAGAACCGAATTACATGAAAAAAGAGAATGGACTCCAGAGGAAGGAGGACGATTAAGTGGAACTTGCAAGGTTATGCATGTATCCGTTTCTGGAGATCCAAGAGTGGCTGCATCCTTTTCAACCGTAGTAGGTCAAATACATAGTGGAGCAGGTCATGAAAATGAGCCTCTTAAGATATTTTATAAAAAATTTCCAGGTCATAAAAGGGGTTCCGTGTTTTGGAACTATGAGATTAATACAGACGGAGAAGACAATTCCGGTCGTTGGGATTTTTCTACGGCTGTATGGGGACATGATATGTCGGTTGTAAGTAAGCATAAAAATGAATTTCCAGAAGAACCGTCTGACGGTATTAAATTGGGAGAAGCATTTTCCTATGAGGTCAATGTTGTTGATGGGATCATGCATCTTACATTTAAAAGTACGCATCATGAAACTAAGACGTTTACCAAGAACTTAATTTCCTCCGAATATGCGCAAGAAGATTTGGTGCCAGATCAGGTCAAAACACTTTTTTTTCCAGAAGGACAAGATGGTCTTGAACGAGAAGAAGCATACAGCAATGAGTTAGTCTATTTTAAACAAGGAGCCTATAATCAAACCAATGGCAAGGACCCAAGTAAAAACTTTATCTGGTGCACGGGATCTGAAACCTATGGAGGTGATATTTTGAAGCAATATGAAAATGGATCATACACGGAAGTCTGGTTTAGAGACACGGAGGTTGGACCTGGAATTTTAATGAAAGAATAAAAGAAAAGAAATAAATGAGTTTACATAATACAATAAAAGCAACAAAGCCATATTGGATCGATGCTGAAACGGAATGGGAGCCGATAGCAGAAGGCCTCGATAGGCAAATCATGGGCTATGACGATAAAATTATGTTAGTTAAAGCGCGATTTGAACGAGGAGCAGTTGGCCAATTGCATAAACATTATCATTCTCAGGTAACCTATGTAGAAAGTGGAGAGTTTGAAATGACCATTGGCGATGATGTTCGAACCATTAAAAAAGGAGACTCCTATTATATTCCTCCACATGTCATGCATGGATGTGTTTGTAAGTCACCCGGTATATTAATAGATGTTTTTAGTCCGGCAAGAGAAGATTTTTTAGGACATGAACAATTAAACTTAGAAACGTGGCCAAGCAAATAAAACGAAAAATAAAAGGCTTGCGCTGGTGGGTAATCGCGCTGATCGCTTTTGCTACCATTATTAATTATATTGATAGGCAAGCTCTTGGTGTTCTTTGGCCTGATATAGCGGCGGACCTTTATCCAAATGAAGATTCGGATGGTAGAAAAGAAATCTACGGTTGGATTACAGGAAGTTTTATATTCTTCTATGCTATGGGGCAATTGATTTTTGGAAAAATATTTGATTGGATCGGTACCAGATTAGGTTTTGCCTTATCCATAGGTGTATGGTCCATAGCTACTGCCTTACATGCCTTTGCCAGAGGAGCTTGGATATTTACTATATTTCGTTCTATTCTGGGTATTGCAGAAGCTGGAAATTGGCCTGGTGCAGCGAAGGGAAATGCCGAATGGTTTCCAACTCAAGAACGTGCCTTTGCTCAAGGACTTTTCAATTCTGGGGCGGCCATTGGCGGAATTGTAGCTATTCCTTTAATTGCATTCATGACCATGTTTTTCAGTTGGCAAATGATTTTTATTGTTGTTGGTTTGGTGGGTTTACTATGGTTAATTCCTTGGTTTTTAATTGTAAAAGGACCTCCGAAATATCACCCGAATATTACCGAAGAAGAAAAACAATATATTTTAACTGGACAAAAAGAGACAGAATTAGAAGAAGAGGATGATGACACATCCTATGATCCTAACACTTTCCAATTATTAAAACATAAGCAAAGCTGGGGGGTAATTCTTGCATCAGCAGCAATAGATCCGATTTGGTGGTTATTTATCGTTTGGATTCCGATCTATCTAAATGGAGTTTATGGAATGGACGTTAAAACCATTGGAATTTTTGGATGGGTTCCATACGTAGGAGCCATGTTAGGTGCTTGGGTCGGAGGTCTGTTGGCTCAAAATAGACTGAAGGCGGGTTGGGATCTTACTAAAACTAGAAAATGGATTATTACATTGGGCTGTTTAATCATGTTGCCATCCTTTTTCTTGTTAATAGATCCAGGATCTCCAACGATGGCTGTGATTATAATGGCTGTCATTTTGTTCGGTTTTCAAACAGCCATTGGTAATGTTCAAACACTACCGAGTGACTTATTTAACAAGAATACAGTAGGGACATTGTCTGGAATAGCTGGAATGGCTGCCAAATTGGCGGCGTTTGGCTTGACGGTACTAGTCCCAAAATTAACGGTCGGAGAAAATTACTCACCGGCTTTTTATGTAGGTGCCGCCTTGGCACTTATTGCTCTTTTTGCTATTTGGGTTCTAATCCCTAGGGTGGAAAAGGTAAAACAACTTTAAAAAATGGATAAAATAAATATATTATGAAATTGAAGAATAAAATCGCAATTATAACAGGAGCATCCAGAGGTATTGGTTTGGAGGTAGCACGGCAGTTAGGAAAACAAGGAGCTACAGTTATAATTAATGGCATAGATGATGAACAAGGAGTACAGAGCGCTAAAGAGCTCTCCGCAGAGGGAATTGATGTGGAGTTCCGCGCTTTCGATGTCACCGATGAATTCAAGGTTTCTGAGCATATCAAAGCTATCGGAGAAAAGCATGGCAAAATTGATATTCTAGTCAATAATGCAGGCGGTTTAGGTGGACGTTCTCGATTTGAGGAAATGACTACGGCCTTCTACCGCTCCGTTCTCGCACTCAATTTAGATTCCGTATTTTTTGCATCGAGAGCTGCCATTCCATATTTGAAAAAAGGTAGCTTGCCTACGATAATTAATGTAACGTCCAATGCTGCTTGGAATGCAGGTGGTCCTGGGGCTGGTATGTACGGGACTTCAAAAGCTGGTGTACATACTATTACTAGAGCTTTAGCAAAGGATTTGGCGGAATATGGAATTCGTGTGAATGCTGTCTCTCCGGGTACAATAGATACTGATTTTCATCAACAAATTAAATCAACAAAACCTGAAGTATTTAAATCTTGGGCAAATAATATCATGCTCGGACGACTTGGACAACCAACAGATGTGGCCGGTGTGGTAGCGTTTTTAGCGAGTGAAGATGCTGCATTTATCACTGCAGAAACAATTCAAATTGGAGGTGGTCAAGCCTTAGGTATTTGATAATCAAATAATAATAGTAGTACGATGAAGAAGATAGTTACATTCGGTGAAATAATGCTCCGATTGAGTCCTCCTGGATTTAAGCGTTTTTCACAGACTTATAACTTTGATGTAGTATATGGCGGTGGTGAAAGTAATGTGGCCGTTTCACTTGCAAGATTTGGATTGGATAGCACCTTCGTTTCAAGAATCCCAGATAATGATATCGGGGAATGTGCGATTATGGAATTGAGAAAAAGAGGGGTGAATACATCAAAAATTATTTCAGGCGGTGAACGATTGGGCATCTATTTTCTTGAAACAGGTGCCGTCAGTAGAGGGAGCAAGGTCGTATATGATCGAGCGCATTCAGGCATGGCGACCATAGAAAAAGGAATGATTGATTGGGCCGAAATATTTGAAGATGCCGATTGGTTCCATTGGACGGGAATTACTCCAGCACTGTCACAAGGTGCTGCAGATGCATGCCTAGAAGCCATCAAAATGGCTAATAAAATGGGTGTGACAGTATCCACAGATCTGAATTATAGGAAAAAATTATGGAAATATGGAAAGGATCCCATGGATGTGATGCCTGCCTTGGTAGAAGGCTGTGATGTGATTCTTGGCAATGAAGAAGATGCCGAAAAACACTTTGGTTTACATCCGGATGGAGTAGATGTAACGCATGGGAGCTCCATTGATGCTGAGTCTTATTTATCGGTTTTACAACAATTAATGAACATGTTTCCTCGGGCCAAAAAGGTTATTACGACCTTGAGAGGTTCTATATCAGCATCACACAATACCTGGTCCGGTGTATTGTGGGATGGGAAAACTCTATTTAAAGCGCCAACCTATCAAATAACGGATATTGTCGATCGAGTAGGAGGTGGAGATAGTTTTATGGCAGGCTTAATATATGGACTTCTGATGAGGGATGACGATCAAGAAGCACTTAATTTTGCAGTGGCTGCGTCTTGTTTAAAACATACTATAAAAGGCGATTCAAACTTGGTGACACTCGATGAAGTCGAGAAATTAGCAAAGGGTGATGCCAGTGGTCGAGTAAGTAGATAACTATGGATAGAATCAAAGTAATTCAACGCATGGAAGAACAAGGGATGGTTCCCTTATTTTATCATCCTGATATTGACGTGTGTAAGCGTATTGTCCAAGCTTTATATGATGGCGGTGGAAGATTGTTAGAATTCACCAATCGCGGGGCCTTTGCCCATGAAGTGTTCGCTTCCCTCAGCAAATTTATCAAATCAAACATGCCCGATCTCTGTATTGGGATAGGATCCATTACCGATGCAGCCGCAGCTTCTTATTATATGATGAATGGAGCTGATTTTGTAGTTACTCCTTCATTTAGACAGGATATTGGAATCGTATGTAACAGAAGGAAAGTACTCTATGCCCCTGGCGTAGGTTCCCTGACTGAAATAGGAATGGCGGAAGAAATGGGTTGCGACATTGTAAAGTTGTTTCCGGGAAGTGTGTATGGACCCAACTTTGTCAAATCTGTAAAGGCTCCACAACCTTGGACCAAAATTATGCCAACTGGAGGCGTTTCTCCTACCGAAGAAAATCTCCAGCAATGGTTCGATGCTGGGGTCTCTTGCGTGGGTATGGGGTCCAAACTTATTTCTAAAGAGCTATTAGAAAATGAGCAATACGATCTTCTAAGCGAAAAAGTTGCGGCGACTTTGAAGCTCATAGTCCAGATAAGATCCTAATTCGATTTGGTTTTAGGAAAATACTCGTGATATTTAATTATGGCTGGATCCCACCGCAATAGGGATCGTAACAGCCCTAAAAGGGTCCTGACGTAGGAAGGATGAAACTGTGCAGAGCCCGGCCCCTGAGTAACAATGACATCATAGGATTAAATACAAAAAGCACCGACACGCTCAGGGCTATCGATGCTTTTTGCTCTCTATTACTCAGGGGATTGCCCAAAAAAGTAATACAGAAATCGTATTATGGCTTGATTTCTTCCTTGTTTTTAACGTGCTTATCCAACCATTGATCTTGTTCCCACAGCAGGTGCAAGATACTCTCTTTGGCCCGGTATCCATGACTTTCCTTCGGTAACATGACCAATCGAACCGTCGCACCAAGTCCTTTCAATGCATTGAAATATCGCTCGCTCTGAAGTGGATAGGTACCTGAATTGTTGTCTGCCTCTCCATGCACCAACAGCAGCGGCGTTTTCATTTTATCCGCATGCATGAACGGAGACATCGTGTAATAGACCTCAGGAGCCTCCCAGTAAGAACGCTCTTCACTCTGAAATCCAAATGGTGTCAATGTTCGATTGTAAGCGCCACTTCTTGCAATACCCGCGGCGAATAAATCACTGTGCGACAACAAATTAGCTACCATAAAAGCGCCATAGCTATGACCACCTACAGCGACGCGATCTCGATCGATATAACCCAATGCATCGACCGCATCAATGGCCGCTTTTGCATTCGAGACTAGTTGTCCTCGGAACGAATCATTTGGTTGTTCCTCGCCCTCACCAACGATCGGAAAGGCCGCATTATCCAATACTACATAGCCCTTGTTGACCCAATAAATCGGAGACCCCCAATACGGATAAATAAATTTATTTTCATTGGAAGTCTTCTGAGAAGCGCTCGATTTGTCTTTGTATTCTCTTGGATAAGCCCAAAGAATCATCGGCATTTTTTCCTTCTTATTCTTGTCGTATCCAACTGGTAAATATAGGGTTCCGGACAATTCCAATCCGTCTTCACGCTTATAGGTAATCAACTCCTTATGTACGTCTTGAAGAATTTTAAAAGGATTATCGAAGTGTGTAATCTGTGTTAATTTGTCAGAACTCAAATCGCGGAAATAGTAATTCGGATAGTCACTTTTTGACTCGATCCGAACGAGCAGTGTATTCTTTTTTACATCATAACTATTGATGTTTTCGATACGATCGGTGTAGGTCGATGTGTATAATCGTTCGGTTTCCTGCGTTTTCAAATTGAATTGATCCACAAAAGGAAACTGTCCTTCTTCTGAGAATCCATCTCCTAATAAAAAGGCATTATCGCCTTTTGTAGCAAGCACATAGCGACCGTATTTATTTCTTTTCGTTACAAAATCTCCTGGATCACTGTATCTGTCTTGGTAATTTCGATCTGAAATGATCTTTACTTCCGCAGAAGCATCACTCGGATTGAATAAATAGGATTTTGTATTCCTAGTATTCCACCAATAATCATAGGCGATGGCCATATCATCCGTTGCCCATTCAATAAAACTGTAGCGATTCTTTGTTTTTAATATGCTTTTTCCTTCTCCCGAAAACGGTGCTTCTAATAAGAAGACCTCATCTCGGTATTCGACCTCATTGGCCGGATCGCCCTCATCCAGCGCCACCGCATAGGTCAAACTTGCCGGCTTATCCGATCTCCAACGGAAGGAACGTTTACCTTTTTGTGTTGCCATAAAACCTTTCGGTAGATCTTCTAGCAAAGGAACCTTCGAGACTACTTGAACGGCTTTTCCATTGGTATCGTAGATCGTCGAGGTCGATGGAAATCGTCTATATGGAACCAAATACGAAAACGGTTTTCGCACTTCAGTCACCATGACATAGGTACCATCCGGTGAAAAAGTAATCGAACTATACATCGCTGATGGAAGCCATTTCGTTGCCTTTCCGTTGATGGCTACTTTATAAATTTCGGACTTAGCCAATTGTTCGAAATTGTGCTCATCATTCTTATTTTTAAGTAAATCTTGGTAGGTTCTATTTTGAGCCTTCTTACCTTCACTGATGGAAATCGTAGGACCCGTCGGTATCGCTTCATCGGTGTCGATCAAGGCTTTTTTGTCCGAAGCTACCATTTTGACTAAGACCGTTTCATTATCGCTGAACCAATTGATTACATCGCCCATATTAGCATTGACATTGGGACCACTCAGTCGTTTGGCAGAGGCCGTTTCGAGATCTAATACCCATAGTTCCACTCCCTTGGTCGTCGTATTCGTCATCGCGATTTTGCTTTGATCTGGAGACCATACAAAATTGGTTAATCTTGGATTTTCTGGTAATCCGGCAATATCTTTTACTTCAGAATCCTTACGTGTCAGACGCTTTATTTTCGCGCCATTGATATAATTAGCTCTGCTGCTAATATTGGTTTTTGGATCGATCCGCAGACCTGCTAATCTCATTTCTTCCTGAGATAACTCCTCGATAGACTTGTAGGCGTTTCTCGAAAGTAAGATCATATTTTCGCGCTTACTATCCATCAAGACGGAGGGTGCCAAAGGAACATCGACCAAATCTAAAATAGCATTATCTGGTTTTTGATAGCCAAGATTATCTTGGGAATATGCATAACTCATAGCAAAGAGAAGCGTAACGATTAGTAATTGTTTCATTGAATGATTTTTTAATAAGCAAAATAGCCAATTCGCTACTAGCCGCAAAAATCAATTTATATCTTAACAAACTTTTTAGACAAACGGACTCCATGGATTTGTTCAAGGCTGCAAATATAGACGCCCGGCGGTAAAAATCTTAGATCAATTTTGAGATTCGTGGATTGAATCGACGATTGAAATACGGTTTGACCATAAAAATCGTATATCTGGATAGTCGCACCTTGCTTATTCGTTAAGTCCATAAATAAGAAATCCTGAGTAGGATTGGGATAAAAGCTAAAGTCGAACGGGATGTTCTGCGTATTGGAGATACCATCATTATTTTTCCTTGGGGTAGGGCCATCAAACTGAAAATCTCCTGTTCCATTTGGAATTCTTGCCCAAGAAATATCGGCGGATTGTTCTTGATAATCCAACCATTCCAAGACTTTGATTTCTTGATCATTGCGATTAACTAGAGAAAGAAAACCTCCTGAAGCTGCTAATTTGAAATTGGCATGAAAACGACTTTGTTCTGTGTCATCATCTGCCCAAATGATGATATATTCGTCGGGATGTAATACTTCATTGGGCAATGGCCATTTCAAGGGTTCGGTAGGATCGTCTGATAAGAATTTATCACCCAAAGCAATAGGGTAGGCACCTCGATTATACAACTCAATCCAATCGTCTTTTTCTCCAAATTCGTCATTGATAATATGATCATTTTTGGCCATGAATTCATTGATGACCAATTGGATAGTTTCATTCTGAACATACAAATTCTTTTCGATACAAGGAGATATACTGAGTGCTCCTTGATTATCGATGGCTTCAATATGATAGGAAAAAATCCCTTCCGTATACACAGGGTCCAGTTCTATGCTATAAATATGATCCATGGCGGTAGAATCGATACCTATTCCATCATCTTTCATCGATAGGCATTCGCTGGGGCCATCATTGAATTGATAACATAGATTTACCTGACTAATAGCCTGATTATCCACTACGGAGGCTTGAATTTTGATGGTGTGACTATAGAAAGTATTGTTATCTTCAATATTCGATATGACGGGTGAGGCATTATTCCATTCCAACTGATTTTCAATACTGTTTTTACGTGTAGTGATATAATCTTTTAAGCTGTAATCCGTTTGAAAAAATGGAAGATTGGCATCGTTGAATGATCCCGTAAAATCATCCATGTCAAAGCCATAATCTAAACTATAATAAGGGTCTTCCGCTACAAAATTATATATCAGATCGTGCATCTCGTCAAGGTAAGAAAAGAGTTCTTCTTCGTTGAAAAAATCATCGATGGCCTGTTGCATATACCATGAAAAACGATCACGGTATTGCTCATTTTCCATGATCCTCGTATAAATGGGGCGGGCTTCATTTTGATTGGACCATTGATAAATATTTCGATTGCCCCAGTCTTTGTTGAGCCAATCAATGCCCAGTGTATTGTCTAGGTCATATGGAATATATTCGAACAGATCCGTCCAGTCATTGTGGTATAAGTAGAAATTGTTTTTGTTGTAGATCGGTCCATCCCAATTTCCGGTCAAAATATCAAATACAATTGCTTTTAAATAAGCGTCGATATGAAAGACTTCTTCGATCGCACAAGGAAAATCAATATCTGAGGTTTGATTCAAGGCAAAAATGAAATCGGCGATGTCCGTATAGTCTTGATAGATCGTTTTGTTCTTTAAATCGTAGGCCCTTCGACCACCAAAACTTTCTTGATATGCTGCAGGATCACTGCCTTTGTAGATGAGGTCTGCTGGCCAAAGGCACTTATATAATTGACCTGTTTCATTATCGAATCGTTTGTCAGCAAATTCTTCATCGATATGTTCTACATTAAGATAGACACCACGAAATTCATCATTGATATAGAGTCGTACATGATTGGTTCGCATCATTGGGATTCCTAGGTGGATGCCGATGTCTGCGCATATTTTGGCACGAGAAATGGTCGGATCATTGTGTTGACCATTCAGATTCATTTTTTCTAAACCATAAAAATTTCGACCCGATTCGAAGGCATTAAAATCGAGTTTGAACGATTTTTTATCGGCAGATCTAGAGGTATTTCCACGCAGACGAAAGCCAACATGCTCAAGATTTTCGGTGATGTTCCCATTGTCAAATTGAAAATCAACTTGAAATAATTGATTGCTGTAAATGTTTTCATCCGCAAGAATCCATTCCAGCGTGTCTGGATCGATGGTAATATCTATTCTCGGCACGACAGAATCGTCAAATACAACACCGGCCGCTGGATTGAATTGAGAAAAGGCCTGTGTCCAGTAAAAGTAGAAGGAGAGCACTAAAAAATATCGCTTCATAAACGTCGACTTCATATACAAACTTACACAATGCTACTTGCTTGAAGGGTCTTTTTGGTGATAAGAATGATGAGGGCGTATCCTGCTTACTCCAGTAGGTCGCAAGCAGGTCGGGTGATGCAAGGTTGCATCCCTCGTACCTCGGGAGCTGCACGGCGTTGCACTTGTGCGCCCTTTACTCCCCCTTACGCGGAAATCGAGGAGATCAGGTAGCGGATGATTTGGATGATGATATCTATCATTTTGAAAAGCATCCTTTTCGGGTTTTACATTTATTTCGATTGTATTACTTTTGGTGCTCAATTTGAATTCAACGATGCAGTGTAAACTAATTTTTCTTTTTACGTTCTGTTCATTTTCCCTTTTCGCGCAAACAGATTCGATCTTATCCAAGATAGATCTGGCATTTGATTACAGATTTCGAGTAGAGCAGGATTGGGATTCAAGAAAATCCGAAGGAAGTTTTCGAGAAGACAGAACGAGGTTGAGGTATCGCTTAAGAGCAGGAGCGAGCTACAAGCACAATAAGTATTCTATCGGATTCAGGATTCGAACCGGTGACCCCAATAAGCAGCAAGATCCGCAACTTACAATAGGTAAAGCCTGGAAGGAATTTGGAACATTACCTATAGGATTTGAAAAGGCCTACTTTCAATATCAAGGTCAAGATTTTAGTTTTTGGTTAGGAAAAAACAGCTATCCATTTAAGAAGAGTAATGAGTTGTTTTGGAGTGACAATGTTTTTACAGAGGGGATTGCGGTTCGCAGAAAGTTCTCAAAAGGGCTTGATATTGACCTGATCGCTGGACATTTTATTCTGGCCTCCAATGATGGTTCATTTTTAGATGACGCTTATTTTCAAGGTGTACAGACGGTATTTGCCACTAAAAATAAAAGTTTGGAAATTTTTCCTTCGATGTATTGGTTTCGTAATATTCCAGATATACCGGACGGCGGGCATACATTTTTAATGAATTATTCTATTGTACATCTTGGTGGGCGATATAAACCACTCTTTGCAAAGCGCTTTTCCCTTGAGCTGGATTATTATCAAAATTTGGCGGACTATGAAGATCATGCGCATATCCATGCAGATTGGATGGATCAAAAAAGAGGATATACCATTGGCGTACAATATGGAAATATCAAAGTACGTAAAAATTGGATGTTTAAGTGGACTTATACCTATCTAGAAAGATATGCCATTCTTGATTACATGGCGCAAAATGACTGGGCTCGATGGGATTATTCCGCCTATAACTCTCCCGATGGCCGATTGAGTAATATGAGGGGTATGGAAGTAGTAGTGGCCTATGCCATTTCAGAAAAAGTCAATCTTGTTTCCAAATATTATCTTGTCGAACAATTAGTTCCTTTTGGGATTGCCAAAGAAACCGGGCAACGGATTCGTTTTGATCTAAATATTCGATTGTAGATTTGTTGACATGAATCAAGTTATTCCGCCAATTTGTTTTTCCATTCTTGCCTATTTTCTTCCATTTGGTGTATGTGTCTAAAAGCATGCTGACTGAGGAAATAAATATATTCGTAGACATTTATCTTTCCAAGATTATCTACACTCATTGTTGTTTTGTAACGAAGACCTTCTCCATTTTTGAGTGTTTCTAAAGTTTGTATACATTGATTCAGTTGAGCAATTAATAGTTCTTTAATTTCAATGTCGCTTTTATCTCCACTCGGTTCCATATGTTCTGGTCGAATCCAATCAAATGCTTTATGTACACCAATTCTTTGCATGTTTTTTACAGTCAAAGATTCTTTTTTCAATAATTCTTCGATGGATAGCTGATGTATATTTCTTATGGCTTTATCAGCTCCTTTTTGTATGAGAATCAATAGATAGTGACTGGTTAGACTGATATGTTCGAGGATTTCAGAAATAGTCCAGCCGCCATCGGAAGGACGAAATTCTTTTATTTCAATGGGTTGATCAAACCATTTTAATACTTCATGATGCGTATTGATCAGATGTAATTGAATCGTTTGAATGTAAATTTTGAGTTGCATGGGTATTAGGTGAAAAATATGAACAGCAGTACAAAAGTAAAGAATGAAATCGGCAGTAAATAGAGAATAATGGAGATTCGTTTATGTTGTTCATAAAGCTTGTTGGCAATAATAATTATTATAATAAGGTATATGGGATAAGCATTGATAGCGTAAAAGCTAAGTAATTGTAGGTGATAATTGGTATTTGGATTATCAAAGAGGAATATTGAGAAATAAAAGATTATTGGCCAAAAAAGAATCGGAAAAGCGGCTGTCAATTTTAGAAGTAAAGCTGATTTCAATTTCATGATAAAGAATAATGCTTGGGATTTTTAATACTGTTATGCATAAGGCATCAATGATATTTTATGATAACAAGTATTAAAAAGCATGATGCATAATCCCAAGCCTTCATGATGATAGTAATGGAGTAAGTATGTTCCGTTCAATATTGAGATTATGCCCCCCATTACACAATTCATGAACAATATATATGATTTTCATCTATATATTAATATCTGAAAAGTAGAAGGTTAAAGCAAGAGTTCTCGTATAGATAAAACGAAAAAAGGCCCTGTCGTGGTTCCTTTAGGCAAAAGAATTTCGGCTTTCTAAGACGATCATCGATGAAAACTCAATAAAGCTGGATGAAACTTCGACGAAATTCTTTTCAATTCAACCAATAATTTGATCCAATATGGATATTAATCATTTATTTGCTGTAATACCCAATTTCTGGCATTGATAAACGCCATGGCCCAAGGACTGCATTCATCGGATGAACGACTCTTAGGATAATGAGCCCAGTTCCAAGCAAAAAATGATCGTTCGATATGTGGCATCGTCACCAGATGTCTACCGTCATCACTCACCAGCATGGCGGTATTGTAATCACTTCCATTTGGATTGGCAGGATATTGATCATAACCATATTTACCAACAATATTGTAATCGGATTCTGACATAGGCAATGAAAATTTACCTTCCCCATGAGAAATCCAGACTCCTAATTTGGCACCTTCCAAATCTTTCATCATGACTGATTGATTCTTTTGGATCTCTACGGATGTAAAACTACATTCATGTTTTCCAGAATCATTATAGGTCATTTTGGATAATTTTTCATGATCCGGATTGATGAGATCAAGCTCTAAGAATAGCTGACAACCATTACATATCCCTATGGACAGCGTATCTTTTCTAGCAAAAAAGTTTTTAAGAACTTGATTTGCTTTTTCATTGTATTTGAAGGCACCAGCCCATCCTTTGGCCGATCCTAAAACATCACTATTCGAAAATCCTCCTACAGCTCCCAAGAAATGAATGTCTTCCAATGTTTCCCGACCGGAAATCAAATCGGTCATATGCACATCCTTCACGTCAAAACCAGCTCGGTACATGGCATTGGCCATTTCGCGTTCAGAGTTACTTCCTTTTTCTCGAATAATGGCCGCTTTAGGACGGACGCCATTATAGCTTTTTGGTTGTGATCTGAAATGGGTAGGGAAGATGTAGTGCAGAGATTGATTTTTATATTCTTGGTATCGGACTTCTGCTAAATTATTAGCTGTTTGTTTTTGATCAAATAGATAAGATGTTTCGTACCAGATGTCTCTATATTCAGCGATGTCCAAGCCCACTTGGGTGTCTCGAAATTTGATTCGAAGTTTAGCATGTGCATTGGCCCGCCCTATTGTGTGAAATTCAATATTATTTTCTTTCAAAAGTGTAGCTAATTGTTCATCTTTTGCTTGAATAATAATACCTGCGTTTTCTGCGAATAACAATTCGATTATATCAGAAGCTGGAATAGTAGTTAAATCTAATTGTGCTCCTACATTTTGGCTCGGAAAACACCATTCAAGCAGAGCAGTAATCAGACCTCCTGATGAAATATCATGTCCAGCCAGGATGAGATCTTCTCTGATCGCATTCTGAATTGTATTAAAAATATTTTTGAATGCATCAGAATCTTTAATTGTTGGTGTTTTTTCGCCGACTTTATTTCTGATTTGAGCAAACGATGAACCGCCCAATTGGAAGGCGTTACTAGACATGTTAATGTAAATAATATCGCCACCTTCTGCCTGTAATACCGGCTCGATCACATTTCGTACATCGCTCACATGTCCTGCTGCCGTTATGATGACTGTACCAGGTGATAGAACTGTTTGATTTGGATACTTTTGGGCCATAGAAAGCGAATCTTTTCCAGTGGGAATATTTATTCCCAGTTCAATAGCAAAATCTGATACGGCCTGAACTGCCTCGTATAATCGTGCGTCTTCCCCAGGATTTTTACAAGGCCACATCCAGTTGGCGGATAAACTAACAGATTGTAGAGCATCCTGTAATGGTGCCCAAATAATATTCGTTAAGGATTCTGCGATTGCATTTCTTGCTCCAGAAGCCGCATCGATTAATCCACTAGCTGGTGCGTGTCCTATGGCATTAGCGATTCCATGCCGCCCATTAAAATCGAGCGTCATGACACCAACGTTGTTTAAAGGTAATTGTAATTCACCAACAGTTTGTTGGGCTGCTACACGTCCTCCAACACAGCGATCTACTTTATTTGTAAGCCAGTCTTTACAGGCCACGGCTTCTAATCGTAATACGTCTTTTATGTATTGATTGATCTGACTAACATCATAATTGATCGATTCAAAATTGCGATTCAATTTTTTATCTTTCATAATGGTCTTAGGACTGCTTCCAAACATGTCTCCTAGTGACAAATCCATTGGTTTGTCGCCGGTTTTTCCGGATTCAAAGGTAAATTGGTGGTCATCCGATACGGTACCTACTTCATACATTGGAGCTCGTTCACGTTCAGCCACTTTTTGAAGTAAGTCAATATCTTTTTCTGCAATGACCAAACCCATTCTTTCTTGAGATTCGTTTCCGATTGTCTCTTTAGCAGAAAGGGTAGGATCACCAATAGGTAGTTGATCAATATCGATTTTACCCCCCGTTTCTTCAACCAATTCTGATAAACAATTTAGATGCCCGCCAGCTCCATGATCGTGAATCGAGATGATTGGGTTTTTATCGAGTTCAACCAATGCTCGGATGGCATTAGCCGCTCTTTTTTGCATTTCTGGGTTAGAACGTTGTACTGCGTTCAGTTCGATTCCTGAACTAAATTCTCCAGTGTCTGCTGAGGATACCGCGGCTCCTCCCATACCAATTCGATAATTATCTCCGCCGAGAATAACAATTTTGTCATCTTTTGACGGCGTCGCTTTAATAGCTTGTTCTTTCTTGCCATATCCAATCCCTCCGGCCAACATGATAACCTTGTCGAAGGCTGTTAGTTGATCGTGTTCTTCATGTTCGAATGTGAATAAGGAGCCAGTAATCAAAGGTTGGCCAAATTTATTTCCAAAATCAGACGCTCCATTACTTGCTTTTATCAAGATGTCCATGGGTGTTTGGTACAACCAATTTCTTGGATTTATAGCTTGTTCCCACGGTTTTTGATCGTTTAATCGAGAGTAAGATGTCATATAAACAGCGGTACCAGAAAGAGGAATAGAACCTTGTCCACCAGCTAATCGATCTCGAATTTCTCCTCCAGAACCTGTAGCGGCACCATTGAATGGTTCCACAGTAGTTGGGAAATTGTGCGTTTCAGCCTTGATAGAAATTACGGAGTCGAACGCTTGTGTTGTATAGTACGAGGGAATATCTGCCTTGGTGGGGGCGAATTGATCTACCTTTGGTCCATTTACAAAAGCTACATTGTCCTTGTAAGCAGAAACAATGGTGTTAGGATTTTCTTGGGATGTCCTCTTAATCAGTTTGAATAAAGAAGATTCTTTTTCTTCACCATCAATAACAAAGGTGCCGTTGAATATTTTATGACGGCAGTGCTCACTATTTACTTGAGAAAATCCGAATACTTCGGAGTCTGTTAGCGCTCTTCCTAGTTTCTTTGAAAGCTTTTCGAGATAATCTACTTCTTCAGAACTTAGAGAAAGACCTTCTTCTTGATTGTATTTATCAATATCATGAATTTCTTTGATGGCTTCAATATCTACATGAATGTCAAAAATTTCCTGATCAAGTTGAGGGTATTTTTGAGAAATCATTGGATCAAAACGAGCGGTTTTATCTTCTGATATAAATTCTTCAATTCTGGAGATACCATTTATACCCATATTTTGGGTAATTTCAACAGCATTGGTACTCCAAGGCGTGATCATTGCTGCTCTAGGACCAACGTATGATTTGTCTAGGCTAGCTTGCTCACTTAATTGTGCGCCAGCAAAAAGCCATACCAGTTTGTCTTTAGTTTCCGAAGAAAAAGCTTGATTGTGTGCTACGGCGAATACCTTACCGGATTGTTGAAGGAAGAAAGAAATCATTTACCTGATCGAAGTATATGGTTTACAAAAACGCAAAATTAGTGTATATCCCCAAGCTAAACGATCAAATTAGATTTTTTTTAATATCAAATTGAAAAACTTCTTGATAAAGTTATGGAGGCTTCAGTACTTATTTAGAATCGCCATGTTTTAATTCTTGAATTTGAAATTTTGGAGCATATACAAGCAGATAAAATTGTCAACCAAAATCCATCATATTAAAAATAAACTTAATATGAATGTCAAATTTCTATCCATGTTAAGTACCGAATTTATTGGAGTTGTGTAATGTTTTTAAAAGAAGAAGATAGAATTAGGAACGGAATCCATTACTCGTTACACTAATAAGTGCAAGAATTATTAGAAGTAAATCGTATAACATGAAAAAGCTTAAAAAAATACAAGCCGGAGGATTTTACATATTTCGTGGTAGGGCTAGTGCGGATTCTAGTTTTATCGAATCCGTTTCTGAAGCTCAAAAATTTTGGACCTATTTCAGTTATTATTTGAATGATTATCTGAAAATTTATGAGTATGCCTTAAATCAAGATGGCTGGATTATGATTGTAAAAATTCAGTCGGCTGAGGAGTTGAGTAATAAAAATCCATTTTATTCGGATTCGATTGCATGGCGGATGATATCAGAACAAGTAAGAAAAGCATTGTCCAGTTATGTACTGGCTGTAAATCGAAGTAGAGGGCGAACGGGCAGTTTGGTTCATTCATCCTATGAGCGATTTTATTTTTCCAGTTTAACTGAAGCAAAATCTGAAATTGCTAAAGTTCGAAAAAGAGCCTTGAGATTGGGGCAATGGAACAAGAAGTATCGAGGGAAACCGCGGCATTATCAGATTGATAAAAGAACGGCGAAAGGGAGTGTGTTTTTGGGTTCGTTGGCGTACAGGAAAGGTGGGAAGGTGCGACGGTGTTTTGAGTTGGAAAGGCTTGTGGAGACTGAACTTGCAGAGTTGGTGCTATCAAATTTAGTGGAAAATGCCAAATTCCTTCACAAATCCCACA
Source organism: Saprospiraceae bacterium (assembly GCA_020628475.1). GTDB lineage: Bacteria > Bacteroidota > Bacteroidia > Chitinophagales > Saprospiraceae > JAHDFB01. Next base: position 24,888 of record JAHDFB010000014.1, read on the forward strand.
TTCCCCCAACATTTCCTTCCAACTCCAGCTAAATCCACCGCAAATCACACGTTTATTTCCTTAAGAAATCATCTTCCCTCACATTTCTCACCACAAAGTTTTTCTTTGTTCCGGACAACCCTTTGCCTTATGAAGCCCTAGTGATACTCTATTTTGCGAGCCAAATAAGAAAATGGCTTGTCATTGACAAAGCCCCATTTTTCGACCCAATTTTGAGCATCATCATACTTAGTGATTTGAAAGATCTCCGTTAAAATCTCAGTGCCATTTGGTTGCATCACCTGAACTTGCTGTTCATTGCCATTTTTGTCCAAAGTATATTGATCAATACGTACCGCTTCTGCCAACGAATTTTTAGTTACTTTTTTTAGTAATTTACCTTCTTCATTATAACTAAATGATTCAATTCGAAGCAACTCATTGTTACTCGCGTCAAAGGCTTTACTTTCCGTTACCATTCCTTCATTATTACAAGAAAAGGTGTAATAGCTCAGCAACGTGTCCAAATGATCTTTATATTGAGAACCAATTGGCCCAAGAGCATCTTTGAATATCCTTATTTCTTTGGATTTTAGCTGTTTATCAGGGGTGTAAAAAATCTTAGATTCTAAAATTCCATCCTCATTAAAATTTTGAGTTTCTAAATAGAGGATACTATCTTTAGAATATTCATTTTTATCACCCGAAACTGCCCAACGCTCCAATGAAATTTGCGAAATAACCTTCGATTCATTGCTGGATGTACAAGCGAAGAAAAGCGAAATGAACACCAATAAAAAAGCCAATAACTTTTGATTTAATCCGATCATAATAATATGCACGTTAGACCTTGCTACAAATAAGAATATTGCTTATGTTATCAATTAGTATATGACCTTTGACAGGCGGTAAATCATCCGGATGGTATGCCTCAATGATGATGTATTTTAAATTTTTCTTTGCAGTGAAACTGACCTTGTGATCTTTCCATTCCGTGTTATCTACAACGTCACTCTCGTAAAGTAACTGTGTTTTTTTACATTTTTTGGTTCCTGCCCATATTCTCAATCGAACTCTCGAATTAAATCCACTATAGGTATCGCAAGAGGCTAAAGATAAGGTAAATTCGTAACAATTGTTCTTTTCCAAAGTAGTCGATAATCGTTGCCCAATACTTTCAAAAGAACCATCCGATCGCGTTATAAGACCTACAAACGTCTCGCCCTCTTCAGAATCCATTTCAACACCCCAAGGCCCAGGAAGTATATCTGGCGTCGTTCCTCGCTCACAGGCAAACCATCCCATTGGAACGGTTGCATCGGCCGGTTCATCTTCGAATGAAGGATTATTAAAAGCGATCTGCCCATTTGCCATAAAGACAAGAAATAATACAGGAACTGTAAAAATTAATTTCAAACTCATAACTCAAATAAAAGGTAAATATAGTGCTAATATTCTAATCCTATTATTCAAAAGAATGCGGGGGATCGAATTCTAGATATCGTTAAATAGCAATTTTTTTTAATATTTGCTTTAATATGAAATCAACCTCAATATTTACTTATCTAAGCGTAATATTAGTGCTTTGTTTATTAGGCATTTATGGACTAATTACATTGCATGCCTCCAATATTGCGGATATCATGAAAGAAAATATAAATGTAATTATTGAAATAGAAGATCAGCATGTCAAAAACGAATTGATTGAAACCTTAAAGCAATTTCCACAAGTGAAAAAAGAATCTATTCGATTCATTCCGAAGGAAAAGGCTTTATCAATTATGAATGTAAAATTGGAAAGTGATTTTCTGTTAGAGGATTCAGAAAACCCTTTTGCAGATATAATCTTGCTCAATGTACTATATGATTTCATAGAAGAATCAAAAATGAAAAGGCTTTGTGAGGAAATAGAATCCATGAAAGGCGTGACTTCGGCATCTTTTCAAAGTGATACCTATACTTATTTAGAATCTAATGTTCGACGAGTTAGTAGATTGTTATTAATAGTGGGATTTATTATCTCAATCTTCGCATTCGCACTCATCTATAGCACGATCCAGCTAAGTCTGTATGCCGAAAGATTTAAAATTAGGACAATGGAATTGGTTGGAGCACCATGGTATTATATCCGGAGACCATTCATCTTAAAAGCTTTTCGTATTGCGTTTTGGTCTTCTCTGGTTTCTATTGGAATTATTGTCATACTCCTATTATTGCTACATCTACAATTTGAGCATTTTGGCTCAGTTATCAATATATTCTATGTTCTTGTTATTTTCTTGTTAATGACTTTGGTGTCCGTTCTTATAACACAACTGGCCAGTTATTTTGTGGTGAACAAATATCTTGGTGCAGAAAAAAGCAGATTTTATAGCTAGAGCTGTGCATTCGCCCATTATTTTATACATTTGTGAAAATTATATATGTCACATGGCAAAAAAAAGTCAAAACAAGAAAACAGATTCTGGGGAATCAAAAGAAACAGCATCTAAAAAAACGGTGAAGTATACTTCGTCTGTAAGTAGTGACTCGAGTTTGCTATATGGTAGAGAGTTTTACATTTGGATGTTAGCTGGATTGGCCTTGATAATTCTTGGATTTGTGCTGATGGCTGGTGGCAATCAGGCACCGAATGAGTGGAACTCGGATGAAATTTATAGTTTTAGAAGAACCGGTCTAGCACCACTTGTCATTGTCGCTGGCCTCGTCGTTGAAATTTACGCTATTTTCAAAAAGTAATATTTATGGATTTTTTGGAGGCTATTCTTCTTGGAATAGTCCAAGGACTAACGGAATTCTTACCCGTTTCTAGTAGTGGTCATTTGGAAATCGTGAAATACATTTTAAATGACGAAAGTATTCAAAAACAAAGTTTGCTATTTACAGTCTTTCTGCACTTCGGAACAGCAATAAGTACTGTCATCGTTTTTTTCAAAGATATAGTGGATATTTTTAAGGGCCTATTTTCTAAAAATAAGGAATCGATTCAGTTTTCACTGAAAATAATATTATCCATGATACCGGCTGCAGTAGTTGGAGTATTGTTCGATGATTACATTGAAGCTTTTTTCAACAAGAAAATCTTGCTGGTTGCTTGTATGCTGTTGATTACTGGATTACTTTTGTTCGTAGCGGATAAGGCCAAAACGACCGAAAAACATGTCTCTTGTTGGGATGCAATATGGATTGGAGTCGCTCAAATGGTTGCTATATTGCCCGGGATATCCCGTTCGGGAGCAACCATTTCTACTTCGGTACTTCTTGGAATAGATAGGTATAGAGCAGCGCGCTTTTCATTTTTAATGGTGGTACCTTTAATTTTTGGTAAGATGGCTAAAGACCTATTATCTGGAGATTTTAATGTTTCTAGTGAACTAGGAATCGAATTGATTATTGGTTTTTTTGCAGCACTAATAACCGGCTATTTTGCCTGCACATGGATGATTAATTTAGTGAAGAAAAGTAAGTTAAAGTATTTTTCCTACTATTGCTTTATAGTAGGAATTGTTGTGATTTCTTGGTTCTTAGTAAATTAACCGAATGTCATTAAAGTTTTTCACAAAGGATTATATGGGAATCCCCTCATTCAAAGAGGGAATGGTCATGTTGGTGGATAAACCTTCAACATGGACCAGCTTTGATGTCGTCAATAAAATTCGCTTTCGCTTAAGTCGAATAGTAGGTGTCAAAAGATTTAAAGTTGGTCACGCAGGAACTTTAGACCCATTGGCTACAGGATTATTGATCATATGTGTGGGAAAGTATACCAAAAAGATTGATACTTTTCAGAATATGCCAAAACGATATTCTGGCAGTATCATGTTCGGTGCTACAAGACCTTCCTATGATTTGGAAACTGAAATTGATGCTAGATTTGAAGTGGATCATATTACTGAAAAAGATGTTTTGGCGAAAGCCCAGACGTTTACAGGAGAAATACAGCAAAGACCGCCCATTTTTTCCGCAATAAAATCAGGCGGAGAACGGTTGTATAAAAAGGCGAGAAGAGGGGAAGAGGTGGAAATTAAAAAGCGATCAATACAGATTTATAATTTTGAAATTTCAGAAATGAGGATTCCTGAAGTAGATTTCATATTAGATTGTTCCAAAGGGACATATGTTCGATCTTTAGCCTACGATTTTGGAGAATCATTAAATTCAGGTGGATATTTGAGTTTGTTGAGACGAGAACGCATTGGAAACTTTGATGTGAAAGATGCTTGGGATTTGGACTCGTTGATCGAAGAATTAGATAAAATACAAGAAAAAGTAAAGCTGGATGTCGGTTGAAATTCAAAATCTAACGAAAATTTACGGCACTCAAAAAGCAGTTAATAATCTTTCATTTTCCGCGAAAAAAGGAGAAATTATTGGCTTTTTAGGGCCAAATGGCGCAGGTAAATCGACCACGATGAAGATGCTGACCTGTTATGCACAACCAACAAGTGGATCAGCAATGGTCTGTGGACATGATATCTTAAAAGAACCCAAACTGGTTCGCAAGTCAATTGGATATTTGCCCGAACATAATCCCTTGTACAAAGATATGTACGTCAAAGAGTTTCTTGGCTTTGTGGCAGGGATACATAAAATCAGTAAGCCAAGACAACGCATTGATGAGTTAATTGAAATGACTGGCTTAGAACTGGAACAAAGGAAACAGATTGGCGCACTGTCCAAAGGGTATAGACAAAGGGTAGGCTTGGCACAAGCGATGATGCATGACCCTGAAGTGCTAATTCTAGATGAACCTACATCTGGTTTAGATCCTAATCAATTAAGAGATATCAGAGCATTGATTGAAACCTTGGGCAAGGAGAAAACCGTCATTTTCTCAACACATATTATGCAAGAGGTGACAGCCTTATGTAGTCGAGTGTTGATTATTAATCGTGGAAATTTGGTTGCAGATGATCCGATTCATGTTTTACAAGATCGAGTTGTGTCGGAACATGAAATTGAAGTAGTTTTTGCGGATCAAGCAAATATCAATCAAATTGAAAAAATTGATCGAATCAATAAAGTGGTGCTGGATACAAGCGCTGGAGAAAATAGATATCGAATATTTGCAAAGGAAGATGTAAGAAAGCAAATTTTTCAATGGGCCGTTCAGAATAATCAAATAATTCTGGAATTGTCGAAGGCCAAGGTCTCAGTAGAGAACGTATTTCGCCAACTTACTAAAGAAGGTTCGGATGTATAGTATTTATAGAAAAGAGTTATCCTCTTACTTTAGCTCATTAATAGCCTATATTACGCTTGGAGTATTTTTGTTGGTCTTGGGCTTATTTGTTTGGGTTTTTAACGATACAAGTATATTAAGTTATAATTATGCTGGCTTAGATCAGTTGTTCACCATTACACCACTGGTATTTACGTTTTTGATACCCGCTATTACCATGCGCTCCTTTGCAGAAGAAATGCAAAATGGTACCATTGAACTTCTAAAAACGAAACCAATCTCAGATTTTCAAATAGTTTTTGCGAAGTTTTTGGCAAGTTTTACACTAGTCATGCTAGCCTTGATTCCAACCCTAATATATTTTTATTCGGTGTATCAAATGGGCTCGCCAAAAGGTAATTTGGACATTGGGGGAACCATTGGATCTTACATTGCACTACTATTTCTGGTGGCAGCCTTCGTTTCAATCGGACTCTTTTCGTCTTCATTGACGACCAATCAGATCGTGGCTTTCGTTATGGGAACCTTCTTGTGCTTCTTTGTTTATTGGGCTTTCTATTTTATCAGTAGATTACCTATGTTCGTAGGGCAGTTGGATGATATCATTGAACGCCTTGGTATCGCCTATCATTTCGAAGCTTTATCTAGAGGAGTATTGGATTCAAGGAATGTTCTTTATTTTATTAGCTTAATCGTGTTTTTTATAGCATCTACGCTGACCGTTCTTAAAATAAATAAGAAGTAATGAAGAAATCAGCATACATATTGAACTTATTACTTCTATTGGCCATATTGATCATTATAAACGTGATCGCCAATCAGTTCTATTCATATATTGATCTGACAGAAGATAAAAGGTACACTTTAACTAATTCGACGCAGCATTTATTAGAAGAAGTAGATGACAATTATTTCGTAAGTATCTACTTGGATGGTACCTTCCCGGCGAGTCTGAAGAGATTTCGAAATAGAGTAGAGGAAGTAATCCGCGAATTTAGAGGAGAATCTAGTTTCATTAATTACGAATTCATTGATCCTTTAGAAGGTACCCCGGACGAGGTAAAACTTATGGAAAAGAAATTGGTCGACAGCAGATTGTATCCTTCCACGATCAATTACTTCGATGGAGAAGAGAATATCATGAAACCAATTTTTCCTTATGCGGTCTTCAAATACGGTGGAAAGCAATTGTTGGTCAACTTGCTAGATGTAGAAGGAATTACAAACTATGATGACGCTACATTGAATGCAGCCGAAGGATTATTGGAATATAAATTTGCCGACGCCATCTACAAGTTGAAACAGAAGGAACGTAAAATCGTGGCTTTCACAACTGGAAATGGCGAATTGAGAGACAATCAAATTGCCGCTCTGCAAACGGAGTTAAGAAAGTATTACAATCCGCAAATGATCAATTTAGATTCTGTGTATACCTTGACGGATGTGATTGATGTATTGGTTGTCGCAGGGCCAAAAACAGCTATAAGTTCAAGAAATCAATTCTTACTGGATCAATATATCATGAGTGGTGGTAAGGTGATATGGTTGATAGAAACCATGGATGTTCGTATTGATAGTATAGCATTGACGAAAGGATATGTTCCTAGGTTAAATGAAACAGGACTGGATAATTTATTTTTCAAATATGGCTTTAAAGTATTGGATAATGCCATTCAGGATTTGGAAAGTACTAGAATTCCACAAGTAGTCGGCAATGTAGGTGGGAAGCCGCAAATGGATATGTTCAAATACTATTTTCATCCACTGATTTCGTCTACAGAGAAACATCCCATTGTGAAAAATATCGATCGAGTAAATATGTTCTTCCCATCGACAATTGATACAGTCATAACGTCTCCATTGATAAAAAAACAGTTTTTATTAAGATCCAGTAATTACAGTAAGTATCAATTGGCTCCACTGAATTTGAATTTCCGTATGCTCGGTATCAAACCGCAGCCAAGTAAATTCAATCGAGGGAATCAACCAGTAGCATTATTACTTGAGGGGCAATTTGAAAGCGCCTTCAAAAATAGATTAACACAGGCACAAATGGATGCGCTGGAAGATGTGGGTGGAACGTTCTCGGAACAAAGTCCTCCGACCAGCATGATCGTGATTTCAGACGCTGAATTTATCAAGAATCTATATAATCCGAATTCTCAGCAAATCTCTCCGATAGGATTTAATAAGTGGGAACAGAAAATCTATAAGGGAAATCGGGAGTTTATCATTAATTGTATTGAATATCTATTGGATGCCAATGGTATACTTGAATCACGCGCAAAAGAGTATAAACTGCGACTTCTCGATGAAGTTCAGGTTCAGGACCGAAAAGTTTTTTGGCAAAGTCTTAATATTGCGTTTCCTTTATCTGTATTATTGCTTTTCGGAATAGCCTATTATTTCATTCGAAGATGGCGTTATTCCCGATAAAAATTAAAAACATATAGATTGAAAAGAACATTAATTTTACTCGCGATATTATTGCTTTTGGGAGCGGTCTACTATTATCTTCAAGGCAATAATAAAGAGGATGTTGTAACAGAAATTCTGGAAGAGCGCGCCTTTGCGGTTGATGAAAATGAATTGCACAAAATTGTCATCACAGAAAAAACAGGTCGTGTTAATACATTGACAATAGACGAAGATGATATCTGGTATGTCAATGGAAAACGAATGTCTCGAAATCAGAAATTTCTAGTAAAAGAAGCTTTAACTAAAATCAGAATCAATAGTATTCCTCCTAAAGGAGCCTATAAACAAATTATGAAGACCATAGGTGATATAGGTATTCTGGTACGATTATTTGATAAGGAAGATGCGATGATTCGTTCGTATTACGTCGGTGGTGTTCCCCAAGGGGAGCGCGGAACGTATTACTTGATGGAAGGATATAATCAGCCGTATTTGATGGAATTACCAGGAATGGAGGGTAGTACAAGAGGTAGATTTGTCAAAGAACCGGATGATTGGTTGGATCGTGCCATGTTTAGATATCCAGAAAAAGATATTGCAAAAATTACCGTGGATTTTCCAAAATCAAAGAACGAGTCTTACGTCGTAGAGAAAAATGGTTCGTCTTATGATGTGAAGCCCTTATATTCTTATACACCGGTCATTAATAAGAAGGTCAACAAGAATACGCTGGATAAATACTTAGATAATTTCCACATAGGTTTTTTTACTGAAGCTTATATTAATCAGCATACTAAACGAGATTCGATTGTTCAAAACATAACACCCTTTTGTAATTTAACAGTGGAGAACAACGCTGGTGAAAAGAATGTATTGAATCTATATCCAGTAAATGAGATTTTAGGGGTGAAAGGAGAAGCTGTAGGTCCGAACGTAGATGCTATTATAGAGCGATATTTTGTAAACGTCAATGATGGCGAAAAATTTATGTTGACCCAGCATCGATTGGCGAAAAAGTTTATTTGGGGATACGATTGGTTCTTCAAATAATCACTATTTTTATCAGTGATGTTTCGTAAGATATTCCTCGTTATTTTCATATCCTTCGCTTTTTTCTATATGGCTAAAGTGGATTGGGGCTTCTTTGGACATCGTACTATCAATGAAATGGCATGTTATACCTTGCCGCAAGAACTATTCGCCTTTTATAAACCACATGTTAGTTATATTCGAGAGCATGCCGTAGATCCGGATATGCGTCGGTATGCAGTTAAAAAAGAAGCGGGAAGACATTATATAGATATTGATTATTGGGGAGAAGCTCCATTTGATATATTACCTCGTGATTGGGATCGGGCTTTCGCCCAAATGGCACACATACGGTATATCAATGCTTCGAATGATACCATCACGTTGAAAGAATGCCGCGTACCCGGACCTGAAAAAATGGATAGTTTCTTTCATTCAAAAGTAAAATGGAATTATTTCGCAGATGAATGGAAAGCAAATTGTGATGATCTCAAATCATGGTTCCCACAGATAAATGACTGCACAGAGGTATTATTGCACGATTCATTAACGGATTATGGAATTCTTCCATACAGCTTGTTATACAGTTACGATCAATTGACCAATGCTTTTGATCAAAAGAATATTCCACGCATATTGAAGATTTCTGCAGATATAGGGCATTACATTGGAGACGCTCATGTTCCTCTACATACCACCATTAATTATAATGGTCAATTAACCAATCAAGATGGTATTCATGCATTTTGGGAGAGTCGTTTACCAGAATTATTTGCCTTGGAAAATTATGATTTTTACGTTGGCCAAGCAGAGTATATTCCCGATGTGAATAAATATTTTTGGGATGTTATATTAGATACACATAGTTATTTGGATAGTGTTCTATTAATTGAAAAACGACTTCGCAGAGAATTTCCTAGTGACCGACAAAATTGTTTCGAGCAACGACTTGAAAGAACTGTTCGGATTGAATGCAAAGAATTTGCGGAGGCATATCATAATGCACTCGATGGAATGGTCGAACGACAGATGATCAAATCAATTTCCGCCTTAGGAAATGTTTGGTATTCTGCATGGGTGGATGCCGGGCAACCAGTTCTTACAGACATTGATTTTGGTACGATAGAAATTCCAACCGACAGCATCCGTATTGAATTTGATGGAACAGAAGTTCATCATTGATATATAAACTGATCAAATATCCTTAATTTCGCCGCATGAGTAATAAGTTAAATGTCAGCTCTGTATTAAAAGGAGCAGCCATGGGAATAGCAGAAGTCATTCCCGGTGTATCAGGTGGAACTATAGCCTTTATTACCGGAATATACGAACGTCTCATTAATGCCATAAAGGCCGTAGATGCGAAAGCGATCAAACTACTCTTTTCATTTCGATTAAGAGAATTTTACAAGCATATCGATGGTCCGTTTCTACTGTTACTAGGAATCGGCATGGTCATTGGGATTGGCGTTGGAGTTCTTGGAGTAGGGTATTTGTTAGAAACCTATCCAGCTCCGGTATGGTGTTTTTTCTTTGGATTAATCATAGCTTCTGCCATATATATTGCTAGACAGATTACTCAATGGAATATTGGAACCATTTTGGCCATCGCAATAGGTACCGCTGTTGCACTTGGTGTTACCTATATTTCCCCAGCCGAAGGTAGTGATCATTTACTTTGGGTTACCGCCTGTGGAGCTATTGCCATATCTGCCTTAATCTTACCGGGCGTAAGTGGGAGTTTCATTTTATTGCTTTTGGGAATGTACACCGTCGTACGTGGTGCTGCAGAAGAGTTAATGCTAAATCAAAGCAGTGAGAGCATCATGATTATACTGGCTTTTATTGTAGGATGTGTGATCGGTTTGGTCAGTTTTTCTCGAGTGTTATCCTATGCTTTCAAACATTATAAAAATAGTACACTGGGGATTCTGACAGGTTTTATGATCGGATCTTTAAGAAAGATATGGCCATGGAGAAATATCGAAAGCTACCTGGATAAAGAAGATATGCTTATCAAAAGCTATGATCCTTCCGTAACTCTTCCCGAAGAAATTCAAGTTTTAAAGGAAATGAACGTATTTCCAGACCAATTTAATGGAGATCCACAGACCTTCATCACCATTGCTGCAGGATTAATGGGGTTTGCGCTAATTTTTATTCTGGATCGAATGGATCGTTCTAAAGCCGAATGATAGTTGGGATCTTGGTCATGCGTGGTCAAAGTACAATAAAATAAGTGAGTTTTTGAAAGAGTCCTAGCACCGTTCGCCCCTTTCCTTTTTGAAGTATGTTGACCTTGTTATAGATCCGAGTTACATTTAATTGAATGATTTGAACATCCTGTATATAGAGATTCTTTTTATCAGATATTTTTTAAGTAGTCTTTTATACTACCAATAGCTTAAGAACGGACTAGGATCGTTCGAAAATTAAGGTCAATCAATGCATAATTGGATAGCTGTTTCTATTATGTCTGTATAACTTTTTGGGCGTAAGCCCCTCCTAAAAATGAAAAACGCCATCTCAAAGAAAATGAAGAGATGACGTTTAAATCTTAATTTCAGAAATACAACTGAATTATTTAATTTTTAATGTTTTGTGATACCATGATCGATCCTCCGCGTTGGTAATTTTAATGAAGTATACTCCAGATGCCATAGAGGCAGTGTTACTAATGCTGAAGGTGTTTTCACCGACTGTCGATTTTTCATCTTTCAATAATAAAAATTCTCTTCCTTGATGATCAATAGCGGTAATGGTAATCGTAGAAGCTTCTTTTGCCGTGAAAGAAAGACTCATCTGGTCTACCCATGGATTAGGATAAGTAGAAAGACTAGTGAGTAGGAATTCATCTTCATTAACATTGGTTGGACAAAATGAATTGAATACAATTCGATTTTTATAAGCACTTGTATCAAAAGGACATACGCCTCGAACTTCAAACTCATACTCCGTACAATCGTCTAACTGTGTCAATGTACCTTCAGGTTCTATAGAAGCAAATTCATTCCATTCTGAATCGGGTTCCGAAGTCTTTTTAAATCTATAATTGTAAGCTTCAGCTGCTGCTAGTTCAGTCCAACTGAATTCTGCTTGTCCCGAACTGACACCATCCAACTGAGCATTGAAATCAAAGTCACAAGCAGATGGTAATTCACCCAAAACGACACAATATTCTTCTACCTCTCCCCAAAACGGATTTGTAGGTATGTCACAGATGTCGACATCATTGTACGCATTGGAATAAATCATAACTCGCATACGAGAAATTCCGAAATCGATATCCAAAGGAATGTCCACCGTTTTCTCTAATGGCACCATTTCAAATATAGGCTCGTTAATGATGATTTCGTCTGGTGTAAATTCTAAATCTCTATTGAAATCAATATAGGCAAGCACATTGTTATCGTAGAAGAAATTATCTTCTCCCATACGAACTTCTACCTCAACTTCAGCTCCGGGACCTAGAACAATCTCTGGATTTCCTCGGAAGTCTTCAACTCCTGTACCAGTAAATGTAGAGGCATTTTCATAATCGTCAACTCGAACAAAACTGATGAAAGTGATACCATCATTTAATGCCGCTGGAGCACAATATTCAGCGTAGCAAGTGCCGCAATTTGCCGCAGCTTGATGAACTGGAGTGAATGGGGATTGATCATCTCCACAAACTGTTCTTACTCTGAAATCGTAGGTCACACAAGTTTCCAAGAAACTGATATCGAAAAAGGTTTTATCTTCTACTTCCACTTCGGTCCACATAAATGTACCCGTTTCACGGTATCGGACGATGTGTGATGTAGCACCATCTTTTTCAATCCAGTTGATGATCAAACCATCTTCATCCCAAACGATAGAAGGAGCTTCACATTGCGCGTGTCCGTCATACGCCATTAACATAGCTAACAGTAAAAATCCACTCGTTAATATTCTTTTCATAAGTTTCGTATATGTTGAATTCTTTTGAGATGCAATATACTACAAATCTATTGTTTCAAAAAATGAGGATTATGACGGGCAGGACAATTGTCTTGCTTAATTGGAGCGAATTTACTTTATATGGATTTAAATAGTTGATATCCAGTGTATTATTTTTTTGATTAATGTAATTATAAATTTCGATAATCGGGAAAAATAGGCCGTATTGGGAAGACTCGTTTTTAAGTGGTTAGGACAAGAAAAAGCATGAAGAATGTTAGGTATATTCGCTAAATCTTATTTCTTTTATGGTAGGTGAGGGTAACGCGTTTCATATAATAAAAAAAAAGCATATGTAACTTGTACTTTTACAGCTTAGTTTATATATTTGCTAATCTTAATATCTAGGATTAAGCGCTTGTTTCTATTCGACAACTATGAATCAAGTGTATTGTATGACTAAGAAAATATTGTCATGAGCAGAAAACTACACATATTATTTACATTCCTATTGGCGACATGTATGTCATTCTCGGCCAGCGGTCAGGATTTGTTCGCAAAGGCCAATAAGCAATTCCAATTAGGGGCCTATGATCTGGCCATTTATAACTATCAGAAATTATTGAAGACAGAACCAGAAAATGTGGCTGCCATTGGTAATTTGGCTGAAGCTTACTTCAGAACTCAAAATTACATGGAAGCGATTCGCTGGTATGAAGAACTAGGTTCAAATGATGTAATGGAACCAAGACATATGCTGAATTATGCACATGTTATGAAGTCTTTGGGACTTTATGACAAAGCGCAAATTTGGTATTGGAAGTATAAAGAAATTAATCCAGCAGTAGGAGATCATTACGCTTCTTCTTGCGATCATGCTAAAATGTTTTTACAAGAAGAAGATCATTTTGATGTTTCCTTATTTACAGGAAACAGTCCATCGTCTGATTTTGGGGTTAGCTTCTATAATGATAAACTGATCTATGCTTCATTTAGAACGGATATGAAACGTGAAAAGGGTAAAAGAAATTTTTCGCACGTTCAGAAAGCAGGTAATCAGTTGTTTGTCTGTTCAGACAAAAGTAATGCGAAGTTTACCAATATTAGTTTTTTAAGACCGGATATCAAGCAAATACATAATATTGGCCCATTGTCTTATGCAGGAAGTAAGGTTGCCTATACACAAAACAACTTTGCAGATGGATATAAGCAGATTAGTGGAACAGAGGCTGATTTAAATATCTACTTTGCTGAAGTTATTGATGAAAATGGTGATTTCGATCAGGAAGTACCTTTTATTCATAATGAATCAGGCAGTTCTACAGCATTCCCAGTTTATTTAGACAATGGAAACAAATTAATATTTGCGAGTAACAGAATTGGTGGTCAAGGAGGGTTTGACCTGTATTCTTGTGAATGGATTAATGGAGAATGGTCTATTCCTGTTAATTTAGGTCCTGAAATCAATACGCCAGGAAATGAAATTACTCCTTCTGTTAAAGGAAATACGCTTTATTTCTCATCGGATTATCATAGTGGAATCGGAGGATATGATGTGTTCAGAGCAAATATTGATTATACCGGAACAATCTCAGGTGTTGAAAATTTAGGGAAGGGTATTAATTCGCCAATGGATGATTATTACTACATCGTGGACCCAACCAATAATATAGCTTATTTTTCTTCTACTAGACTGGGAGGGAAAGGAAGAGAAGATATCTATATTGCTAAACCACTTCAAAATGACTTATTCGCTGTGAATAATAACAGTGATTTGAGCATTCCACAGGCCGTTAATTTAGAAGAGTTAGCAATGTCTAGACCAGGGATAAATAATGATGAATCTACAGCGGTGTCTTTGGAGAATTCAGACGCGAAGCGCGTGGAAGATATGGCAGTACCGGCGGTTAAAGTGATAGAAACGGAAATAAAAGAAGCAGAACTACCAGCCGTCGAAGAAGTGATGAATGAAGAGGAGGCGATTGAAGTTGCTGAAGCTAAAGTGTCTGAAGATGATAAAGTATTAGAAGATAATGTATGGTTGACGAATGAGAATGTTATCGTCAATATGAGTGATGAAGAAGTATCACTAGTTGCTGAAGAATACGTAGCAGAAAATGCCGTGACGTCTGCAGTGGCTATCGGAACAGATAACCATTTCTCTTTAGAGAATGCGAAGAAGGTGGCACATAAGGATATTATTACTGCAGCAAGCAATGTATATTTTATACAATTGGCGTCCCTATCGAGATCAAGAGGAGATATAAGACCATTCTTGAAATTGAGTGAGCTTGGAAATCTGTATAAGGTTCGTAAAAATGGAATGACGAAAATCAGAATGGGATACTTTTTTGATGAATATGAGGCGACTCAAAAACTTCGCGAAGTGAAGAACAGAGGATTCCGAGATGCTTTTATCGTATATGAACCGTTGATTACTTCTGAGTTGGAGTTAGTAAATGTAGGAACTAGTAAAACATATTACGAAGGTGAGTACATACCTACAGGTGCTCAAAGTAATTATAAAATTCGTCTTGCATCATATACGGATCCATTATGGTTTGATACCGGAAGTGTCAAAGACATTGGAGAAATTGAACAATGGACGAAAGGAGAGTTTACCATTTTCATATTATCGGGTTATAGTAATATCGAAGAAGCTGAGTCAGCATTAATTAAGGCAATTAATCGAGGATATTCGGAAGCTCATTTAGTAGAAGATGTAAACGGATATTTACAGAAAGTAATCCGAAATTAGTCGGCAAAAAATACAAATCAAATATTAAGGGGTTAATCTGAGGATTAATCCCTTTTTTTGTGGAATTAATCTAAAATGAGAAACAAGTTTTCTTTTCATTCGTTTTTTAAGTAAACAAACCTTTAATACATTGCTGGAATATCTTCGAAATAATTGGCGAAAAATGTTACCATTCGCCATCGTGGGCATGATTTTTAATTTGATTGAAATAGGAGGATCTTCTTCAACAGTTTATTATTTTGACACGCCTTTACAGTTAACATATTCACTCTTCTTCATTATTGCAACAATCATTGCTTATATCTTAAATACGCTCTTTACATTTAAAAGCAAGTTCAATTTCATGAATTTTGCCAAGTATTTTTCCATTTATATGGGGGCGATGATGATTGGAAAGATTGCTATCAACATATTGCAATATCATACCAATTTTGAAAATTGGATTTATCCCATTTTAGCAGCGCCCTTTGTATACATATGGAACTTTTTCTTGACAAATAAGTATTTGGAGCGGTAGTCAGCTATTTTTTATTTCATTTTTCTTAAAATTTTACAAGAAAAGGACTTCTTGTATTACGCTTTTGATCAACATTTTACAGATGAACTAATTTTGTAATGTGTTTCACATTACGATAAATCTTCATATTAAAGACAGTTTGGATAGGATTTTGGCATACATAATCCGAAAGTAAGAATCAGGTGTCGATTGACATGTGGTTTAACCTATATCAAAAACTGTATAAATATGAACTTACACAATACATATTTCGTCTTTCTGAAGAAGGGAGCGTGGATAGTAAGTCAATTTTTAAAGAAAGGTGGATCAATATCGATTTTGATGTTGTTGGCTACAGTTTCTTTTGGACAAACGACGATAGATAGAACAGTAGCTTGTTCTTGTATCAACAATTCAGCTCCATTGGGGCAGGCTCAGTTTTATGAAGAATTAACGATTAGTTCTTCCATCAATGAGACCTGGTATATTTCTTCTGTAAGTGGATTATATCAAAGCAATAGCCCTGTTCCACCGGAACAACAGATTCCTTTCTCCATTGGAGTTTCGGGGGATACGATGGTGGCGGATGGTTTGGGTAATTATACCTTGGAAGGAATTCATATAGAGGATCTAGGTTACTCCATTGAACTGACCAACGGAGTGGATACAGCTCGTTTAGATAATATACTATGTGCCTATCCGAATGCAACGATCATCGGTGATATAGGAATTTGCGAAGGGGAGAGTATTGAGTATTTCGTGGAGAACCCTGATCCGAATTATGATTATCAATGGTCTATTTCTGGGCAAGGAAATATCGTCGGTGCGGTAGATGGATCGTCTATCGAAGTAGATTGGGATGATGATGGAACGGGCGAGGAATTCGTTTTTGTACAGGTAACTGGACCGAATGGATGCGGTCAACTGGTAAATATTACGGTTGAATTTGAGGATAACATCATATTGGCTTGTAATAATCAAGTACAATTGGCTGTTTCGGCGGATTGTGTTTTGGAAGTGGTGCCAGATGATATATTAGAAAGTATGAAATACGATGATTTATCGTATGAGATTACCTTGATTGATCCAGAAACTGGCAACGAGATTCCGCTTGGTTCTCCTGCATCTGATTACTTATTTGATACCTTAGAAATTTCAATTGAGCACTTATGTTCTGGCAACAGTTGTTGGGGAAACATTGTGTTTGAAGACAAATATGTACCACCATTAATTTGTGAAAATGATACGATTAGTTGTAGTGCAAATGATAGTCCAGAGGCATTAGGATTTCCACTGCCCAATACGGCTGTAGTTACACCGAATGGTCCTAATACATATATTGTAGGCAATTTTGACGCTTGTGGAGATGCTACGTTAGAATATGAAGATTCAGAACTTGAAATGGCTTGTAATGAAGACTTTGCAAGCGAGATAACGAGAACTTGGACCTTAACAGATTTTTCAGGCTCTACAACAAGCTGTCAGGAGTTTATAAGAAAGACTAGAACAACCGTTAATGATGTTGTTTTTCCAGGAGATTGGGATGGTGTAACGAATCCAGTGTTGCTGTGTGATGGAAACTATCCTGTTTTGCCAAATGGAAATCCTGATCCTTCATATACGGGAATGCCATCTGGTGGAATCTGTGATCATATCAATGTTTCTTACGTAGATTTAATAAGTGAAATATGCGGAGCTACATATAAGGTAGTGCGAAAATGGACGGTGGTCGATGAGTGTACCTCTCAGGAAATTACGAATAATCAATTGTTGAAAATTGAAGATAATGAGGCGCCTGATTTTAATTGTCCTTCCAGTCAAACCTTTGACATTGTGGATGATCATTCCTGTGATGCAAATGTAAGTGTTGCCGTACCAACCAATTATTACGATTGTTCGGCGGTTAGTTTCTCTGCAGAAATTGTACAATTGGATGAGAATGGTAATGTAGCTGGCTTGATTACGGACATGGATCTCATCGGTGGGCAATTTATAGCCTCAGATCGGGCATTGGGAGAGCATCGAATTACTTATACAGCATTGGATGAATGTGGATTTGCCTCGTCTTGTTCTTTCTCGATTTATGTAGTAGATAATACACCTCCAATTGCGGTATGTGATTTGGCAACGACGATTGCTCTAGATAATGCCGGAAATGCCATTGTACCCGTTTCAACCTTTGATAATGGATCCTTTGATAATTGCTCTGTCGATAGGATAGAAGTGAGTCGAGGAAATAACCCTTGTGGCGCATCATCAGGATTTTCAGATCACATTACTTTATGTTGTGCAGATGCAAATCAAGATGTAATGGTGACGCTTCGAGTGGTTGATATGGCAGGAAATATGAATACTTGTATGGTCATGGTTTCTGTCCAAGACAAAAAAGCACCTATTCTGGAATGTCCGGACAATCTCACCATACCTTGTACCAGTGATTACTCAGATTTGAGCATTTTTGGACAAGCGACGGCAAGTGATAATTGTTCGGTTACTATTACAGAAACATCTGATATTCAAGTTAATTCTTGTGGTACTGGTACCATATACCGCGATTTTACAGCAGTGGATCCGGCAGGTAATGAGACCGTCTGTACGCAAATCATCAATCTGAACAATAATAATCCTTTTGTATATTCCGATATCATTTGGCCAGCTGATTATAATACCAATAATTGTGTGAGTCCAGCTTTGGATCCAGACGATTTACCGTCTATTTATGCTTATCCAATATTAAGTGTTAAGCCTTGTAGCGATCCAGTATTTGATTACGACGACAAAGTGTATACAAATGCGAGTGGTGCTTGTCAAACAATATTCCGAACATGGACAGTGATTGACCAATGTACGGATAATCAATTCGAATTTACACAGAAGTTAAATATCAATGATAATGAAAAGCCTGTGTTCGAAGAGTGTTCCAATAAAACCTTAGATGGGGAGGAAACTGCGAATTGTTCATACCATATCGAATATACGAAGACGGTAAGCGATGATTGTACATTAGAGGAAGACCTATACATTAGTTATACCATTGATTTGGATAATAATGGAGGTTCTGATATTACCGGTTCAAGTGCTCAGCTAAACGAAGCATTGCCAGTAGGAGTGCATGCTATTACTTGGAGAGCGGAGGACGGTTGTAATAATATTGAGACTTGTACTGAATTAATTACGATCATAGATGCCAAGAAACCGACTCCATACTGTCTAGGCGGAATTTCAACGGTGGTAATGCCTTCTACAGGAACCATTGCGGTTTGGGCGAGTGATTTTGACTTGAACAGTGAGGATAATTGTACTGAACAAGAAGATCTTGTCTTTTCTTTTTCTCCAACGCAGTCTGATCAAAGTCGAACATTTACCTGTGAAGATTTAGAAGGTCTTGATGAAAAATTCTTTGAGCTAGAGATTTACGTTCATGATGCATCAGGGAATTATGATTTCTGTACATCGATGATTCGTATAACAGCAACGACGGCTTGTGATACTTCTAATACGATAATGATTGGAGGTGCTGTGTATACGGAGGATTTGGTAAAGATGGGAGAAGTTGAAATGTACATGGAATCTCTGGAAGATCTTGAAAATCTGAATACGATGACCGATGCGGAAGGAAACTATGCCTTTGCTAATATTTCTTCCATGATTAATTACACATTGACGCCAAATTATGAAGGCGATTATTTAAATGGGGTCAGTACCTTGGATATCATTTTGATCCAGAAGCATATACTAGGATTAGAAGTATTCGATTCTCCGTATAAGGTGATTGCTGCCGATGTGGATGCATCAGAGAGTATTTCTGGAGCGGACATTGTCCAGCTACGTAAGTTGATTTTGGGTCATTTTGATGCACTGCCAAATAATAGTTCTTGGAAGTTTGTGGCTGAAGATCAAGAATTTACGGACCTATTTAATCCATGGCCTTTGGAGGAAAATATTGAACTTCTTTCAGATGATAGTTATATGTCGGAGGACTTTGTCAGTATCAAAGTAGGTGATGTAAATCTATCTAGGACAATGAATTTTTCTGGAGAAGAGGCAGAAACAAGAAACAATAAATCGCTTACTATTCTGTGGGAAGAGCAGATGCAAGATGGACAACATCAAATCGTATTTTCCTTGGATGAGGAACAGCAAATTTCAGGTTGGCAATTATTCTTAGAAATGGATCATTTGGAAGGCTTGAAAGATATTCAATCGGAGATATTTAATCCGTCCGATGGAATGATGCATATGCGAGCGGAAGGTGTAGCGATGGCCTTTTCTTCGGCTTACGCCCAAAGGGTTTCCGAAGAGTTATTTCGGTTAAATTTTGGGCCTATGAGCCCGCAAAAGATCTTCTTACACGAAGGTCAAATATTCAATGAAATATATGTTGAAAAAGAAAATGGAGAAATAGAGGTTCGCCGCGTTGAATTGAAGCGTAAAAAGGAGAATTCTGTATCCACGGAAATGATCGTGTATCAGAACCAACCGAATCCATTCACGGATTTCACAGAAATTAATTTCATGCTCGGACAAGGTGATTACGTTCGACTCGAAATCAGAAATATGGATGGTGCCTTGCTTTTAGAGAAAAATGGATTTTTCAAAAAAGGGATCAACCAATATAAAGTATACAAAAACGAATTACCACTTGCCAGATCTGAAGGATTGTTGATTTATACCCTCATCAATTCGAACAGTCAAGTATCCAATAAAATGGTGGCAATTAAATAATAATAAGAATACCAAAGACTTATGAAAAGTATTATTGAAATAAACCTAGCCGAATTTGCTCACACCGTGAGTAGGTTGCGATTATTGAGGCTGAGTATAGTGACGTTCTTATTGAGTCTCTGCTTTTGTCAAATAATGTTTGCTCAATCCAATTTTGATTTGGCATTGACAATCTCGCCGACACAAGATGAACCTGTATCGCCAGGAGAGATGGCTAATTTTACCATTGAAGTCTTCAATCAAGGAGATATTCCAGCACAAAATATCAAAGTGGTGGATTATATTCCGGAAGGTTTGAAGTTTACTTCTGTTGGAAATACGGGCTGGTCCTCAATTGGTTCAAGAGCCATAACGACTATCACACAGGTAATCATGCCGGGAGAATCTCAACAGGTATTTTTAAACCTATTATTAGAACCTGATGCGAATCCACATAATATAAGCAACTATGCGGAAATTGCTCTGACTCAAGATGATCAAGGGAATGATACCACCAATGATGATATCGATTCCTCGGCAGATTCAGATGATGATAATGATGCTGGTGCCTTTCCATTTACGGAAACGGATGATTATATAGACGGAACAGGTATTCTGGACGAAGATGATCATGATGTTGCCTTATTAATCATTTGTGGACAAAACGCTTGTAATGATCAGGTCAATATATCGTTAAACGCAAATTGTAGCATTGAGATCTTAGCTGATATGATCGTTGAGAATCCAGATTATCCAGATGGAGCTTATACAGTTGTATTAGAAGATGAAGAAGGGAATGTATTACCGTCCAACATGGTTGACGGATCGCATGTAGGTATGACACTGAAAGTGACGGCATTTATTCCAGGTTGTGAGTCTAGCGGATGTTGGGGCTTTGCCACGATAGAAGATAAATTTGCGATAGAATTATTCTGTCAAGTTGATACAGTTGATTGTGGAGACGAAGATCCTGCGATTTTGGGATTACCTTTATCTCCGGGGGAAACCTATTATCCGTATGGTGAAAATAGTTTTGTGGTACCAGGTGTTAATGGATGTAGTGATATTATCTTGAGTTATGAAGATGATATTGAGATGTTACCTTGTCAAACGGGCTCGCCATATGTGGCAAGAGTGTACAGAGAATGGATTGCAGTGGATGGAGTAGGGAATGAAAATTCTTGTACATCAGTTATATACGTTCGTAAAGGCAATCTGAGCGATGTCATTCCACCTCCAGACTTTATTAATAACCCATTGGCTTGTGGTGAATATCAGCAATTAGCAAATGGTAATCCAGATCCAAATGAAACTGGATTTCCAGTAGGAACTTCCTGTGCCAATATCATATCAGTTTTTGAAGATCTTGAAATCCCAAGCGGAACCTGTCCAGGTATTTTTGATATAGTGAGAGAATGGACCGTAGTTGATTGGTGCAATGGCGAAGATACTACGTTTCAGCAGGTTATTAAAATCATGGATAATGAAGCGCCAACTTGTAACGCACCAAGCCTTTTTACTGCGCCTTCCAATGCGGATAATTGTATGGGGGACATCGAGGTGGTTGATCCTACATTGATCGATAATTGTAGTAATACCTCTTATACCATTGCTTATAAGCCATTTACGAATTTTAATAATAATTTCAACGATCTCATCACAGATGGAGTAGAAGGGAGTAATTCCAATTATACCATTACCGATTTGGAAGTTGGCCTTTACCGAATTGCTTATTTCGCTACAGATGATTGTGGAAATACTTCGCAATGTATGGGAACCTTTGAAATCAAGGATGAACAGGTACCTACACCGATTTGTATTATTGAAACATCCGTGACATTGGATGGTTCAGGTTATGCATCCATTGAAGCGATTGACTTAGATAATGGTAGTATTGATAACTGTGCTATCGATCGATTTAGAGTACGTAGAATGGAAGCCAATTGTGGATTCTCGAATACACAATTTAAAAGTAGTACGAATTTCTGTTGTGAAGATGCTGGTCAGACCGTGATGGTTGTATTCCGAGTGTACGACGAAGCTGGAAATTTCAATGATTGTATGGTGGCTGTAACAGTGATAGATGATCAAATTCCTACGATTATTTGTCCTGCTGATTTGACGCTAACCTGTTCAGAATATGATGCTTACAATCAAAACTTGCCTATCAGTTTGACAGGAGAGCCATTCACCAACGATAATTGTGATTTGGAACGGGATTATTTTGATACCAAGGCATTCAATGAATGTGGTGTTGGAATCGTGGTGCGTAATTGGTCGGTAACAGATCATGCAGGAAATTTAGCGACGTGTAAACAATACATAGAGATAGAAAGTGATTTTCAGTTTGAATCAAACATGATTCAATGGCCGGCAGACACGGAGGTAAATCAATGTTTAGGAGAAGAAATAGATCCAGACGCTACTGGATTACCTATTTTGCCATCTGAAACATGTAGTAGCTTTACCATTGATTTTACAGATCAAATTATACAAACTACCGGTTCTGGATGTGGAGTTGTAGAACGAACATTTGTGATCACGGATAATTGTGCATTAGATCCAAATAATAATTCATTTTCTTATATCCAAGAGATAGAAATTTTTGAAAATGAGGATCCAGTATTTGATGTTTGTGAAGATATTACGATTAACGCCAATGATGAGGACTGTTCTGCTAATATTAATTACACAGCGAATGCAACGGATAATTGCTCACCTTCTTTCGCTTTAGATTATTCATATACGGTGGATTATTTTAATGATGGTAGTGTCGATGAGCAATCAACAGGAAAAACCTTAAATGGAACGTATCCAAGTGGAACGCACCGAGCAGTATTCTTCAGTACAGATGAATGTGGTAATACGGGAAATTGTGCCTTTTTGTTTACCATTTTGGATGGAAAAAATCCGACACCGATATGCTTACCAGTGTCTGTAACGCTGGATGATGATGGAGAGGTAGAGATTTGGGCGAGTGATTTCAATCATAAGTCCTTTGATAATTGTACCGCTGAAGATGATTTGGTCTTTAGTTTTTCTCCGGATATTGATGATCAGGTTCGAATATTTGATTGTGATGATTTAACCAATGGTGTTAACGGGGTCGTTTCTATACAAATGTACGTTTGGGATCAGGCAGGAAATTTTGATTACTGTACAGTGACCTTGACCATTACTGATTCTCAGAATGTATGTCCAGATGCTGGTACCATTACAGCGGATCTTTCTGGTAAGATTATGAATATGGAAGATGAAGATTTTTCTTCAGTAGAGGTATACATTGAAGGCGAATCCATGGAAACAAAAATGAAAATAAGCGATGATGCAGGGGGTTATATCTTTGATGCACTAAGTCTCTATGACAACTATACAGTGACTCCATCCAAGAATGATGATGCATTGAATGGTGTAACCACTCTGGATATCGTACGCATACAAAAGCATATTTTGGGATTGGATGTCTTTACTAATATGCAAGAATTTGTAGCAGCGGATGTTAATAATAATGCTTCCATTACGGGAGTAGATATTATACAATTGAGACGTTTGATATTGGGATTGTACGAAAATGATGAATTGCCAGATAATGACTCCTGGAGATTTATCCCGACAGTGTTTGAATGGAATGATGCATTTCCATTTGAATTTCCAGAACAAATTCAGATTAACAATTTGTTGGAATCTCAAGATAGCTTGATGTTTTACGGAATCAAAGTAGGAGACGTGAATGGAACCGCACTTTTAAATCTGACATCTGAAATGGCGGACACTCGTTCGAAGCCTGAATTATTAGTAATTGAAGATCAGCGTCTGATGCGCGAAGAAATAATCAGCATTCCTGTCAGAATTCAGAATACAATGAATGTAGAAGGCTTCCAAATTGCATTGGATTTTGATCCAAGTATTGTTCAAGTTATTGCTGTCAATAGCCCGCTATTGGAATTGGATGACGAGAATTATCGAATAATAGGAAATACCGTATTCATTTCTTGGGATAAAATTGGTGGTGTCTATTTAGAAGAACAAGATGTTCTTTTCACTCTCGATGTTTCAGCAAAACGCAACGGACTTCTGGAAGATCAAGATTTAATGTTGAATGAAGATTTTCCAACGGAGATTTTTGATACCAATGAAAACGTTCGTGATTTGGTTCTAGAGTTGAGGCAGGGAGAAGAGCAAGTTAAATTGACGCAACTGATTCAAAATCAACCGAATCCATTCTCGGATTATACCTTGATTCCTTTTGAATTACAAGATGAGGGAACGGTACAGTGGACCTTAATGTCTGTGGATGGTCAAGAAATTCGTTCTGGAAATCGATCCTTTGAAGCGGGAGAACATGCCTTACGTTTCGAGGGGAACCAATTTGAAGAATCAGGCATCTATTTTTTGTTTTTGGAATCCGAAAAATGGCAAGCATCCGTCAAATTAATCAAAGTAGACTAGTAAGAAATTTAAAATAAAGTTTTTGGTATAAAGGCCGCATATTTCAATGATGAAGTATGTGGCTTTTTGGCATAAAAAAAAGAGCTGTAAAAGTACAACTCTTTTTATGTTTTTCGGAAAACGATTATAAACTCGTTTTACCGTAATGATTCATTAAACAAGCGTATACAACAGCTCTTTTCTTGTTTCGAACGCTCATTCCATATTTTTCTCCAACTGATTTGATCGCCGCATCGATATCTTCATCTGAATCTTTGATCCCTAATTTTTTCTTCACAAAGTTTTCTCTGATTCGAGCCAACTCATCTTTGTCACTGTACGCTACAAGAGAAGCATCTTTGTTGTATAGATTTGGTCCTAAGTATTTACCAACGACACGCATCAGATCTTCAGTTATATTTTTATCAACTTCTTTAGCTGTAGAAAGCAATTTTACTACTTCATCATCAAATTTACCCATTATATAAAATTTTTATTATTGAATGTAGACAAATATAAAAAACTGCTTTTTAATTTACTATATATCAATAAAAAATAACATTTGAACCTATATTATCTACCTCGGATACCCAATTCTATTACTTGAAGATCTTTTATTAGTCCATTATTGATGGTAAATCGGCAAATGGTTCGGATTTTATGAAATCCATGATGACCGCAGGCACCTGGATTGATATGTAAGAATTGATGTTTTTTATCAAACATAACTTTACAAATATGTGAATGACCACAAATGAACAATTGAGGCGGATCGGATTCAAAAATTGTTCGAACCCGTTTGTTGTATTTACCTGGATAACCACCGATATGTGTCATAAAAACATCCAAGCCTTCAACCGGTATTCGGATATCTCGTTCAAATTCATGGCGCAGTGCACCATGATCAATGTTTCCAAAAACAGCACGGAGCGGTTTGATGCTCTGTAGTGTATCGGTTACGCTTCGATCACCAATATCACCCGCATGCCAGATTTCATCACATTCTTCCAAATGCTTAAGAATATCTTCGTCCAAATGGCCGTGCGTGTCAGAAATTAAACCAATTCGCATATTACTGCATGGCTTGTAGTAAATCAGCTAAAATATCTTCTTCGTGCTCTATACCGACTGACATTCTAATCAAGCCATCCGTAATTCCATTGGCTATTCGCTGTTCCTTTGGAACATTGCGATGAGACATAGAGGCAGGATGTAAAATAAGACTGTCGACATCACCAAGGGTAGGGGCTAAAGAGCAAAAATTAATCTTGTTCATAAACTGAATGCCTTTTTCAAGGCCACCTTTCAATTCAAAACTTAACATGCCGCCTCCATAAAGCATTTGTTTTTTTGCCAACTCATATTGAGGATTTGATAGTAAGAATGGATAGTTTACATGATCTACGAGTGTAAGATCTTCCAATTGTTGAGCTAAGAATAAGGCATTTGAACTGTGCTTTTCCATTCGAAGTGCAAGTGTTTTCATACCATTATTGACCAACCAAGCATCAAAGGGATTGCAGTTGGTTCCAATGAGCTTCATAGCATCCCAGATCTTGTTATAATTGCTCGTATCTTTTCCAACGATAATGCCTGCAATGGAATTCCCATGCCCATTTAAATATTTGGTGGTGGAATGTACTACGTAATCAAAGCCGTATGATAATGGTTTTTGTAATAATGGTGTGCAAAAAGTATTGTCAATGACTGTCAGAATTTGGTTCTTCTGAGCCACTTGTGCAATGAACTCTAAGTCCACACAAGCTAAGGAGGGATTAGCTGGAGATTCGCAATAGATCATCTTAATGCTTGGATGCTGTTTAATGGATTCTAAGACAGCATCTTGATTACTTAAGTCTGTAAAGATGATTTCTACGCCTAACTTGGTGAGAAACTTTTTAAACAATTCTGTTGTGCCTCCATAAAGGTTGGCCTGTGTTAAAAGTTGATCTCCAGATTTAAGTTCAGCAAAGGTTAAGGTAGATATAGCTGCCATACCAGAACTTACGAGAATCCCAAAACCTGAAACTTCTAGATCATAGCTTTCCATTTTTGCTATTTTTCTTGCCACAGTTTCCATCGTTGGATTTCCATATCTTCCATAGACATGCCCTTCTTCTTCACCTTTAAAAATTTGAATGCCTTGGTCGATATTCTCAAAATTGAAGGAAGAGGTAGCTAGTATTGGCAAATTGTGAGGCTTGGTTGTTTGCTCAAAATGCTCTTCGTGAACTATATAGGATTTAATTCGCATGCACTTAATATTTTTATTAAATCTAAAATTAGTTTTTTCTTTAATAAGAACATCGAAAGCCACTATTAATCCATCTTGAATGAAGCTAAATCTTTATTTTCTAAGTATTTTTGTGCCATGGAAAATAAGTTGGAAGGAGATAAGACAGAAGCTATTTTTAGTGATGTTGAAATTATTGTTGACCCAGGTCAAGCTCCCATCAGAATAGATAAGTACTTACAGGATAAAGTAGCGAACGTAACCAGGAATAAAATTCAGAACGCCATCCGAGAAGGAAGCGTTACAGTAAATGGTAAAACCGTTAAACCCAATCATATCCTAAAACCAAATGTTCGAATTAATTTTTCAATACCTAAATCGCCTTTTCAAGGAGAAATTGTAGCTGAAGATATTCCTTTGGATATTGTTTATGAAGATGAAGATATTTTAGTGATTAATAAACAAGCTGGCTTAGTTGTACACCCAGGACATGGCAACTACACGGGCACCTTGGTCAATGGAATTGCTCATTATCTCGGTACTAATCTTCCAACCTTAGAGGGGAACGATAAAGATCGGATCGGTTTGGTTCATAGAATTGATAAGGATACTACTGGTTTATTGGTCTTAGCCAAAACAGACCAAGCCATGGCGCACTTAGGCGAACAGTTTATGGATCATAGTATTCAAAGAAAGTATGTAGCCTTGATATGGGGAGAACCGGAAGAACAAGAAGGAACTATTGAGGGGCATATTGGTCGAAATCCTTATAATAGATTGCAACAAGTTGTTTTTCCAGATGGAGATCAAGGAAAAGAGGCTATAACGCATTATAAGCTACTTCAAGGTATGTATTATGTAAGTTTGATTGAATGTCAATTGGAAACAGGGAGAACACATCAAATTCGAGCACATATGAAATATGCAGGGCATACCTTGTTCAATGATGCACGTTATGGTGGTGATAAAATTTTAAAAGGAACCGTTTTTAGTAAGTACAAACAATTTGTATTGAATTGTTTTGAACTCTTTCCAAGACAAGCATTACACGCCAAATCGCTTGGATTTATACATCCGAAGACGAATAAAGAAATGTACTTTGAAATAGAATTACCCGATGATTTCAAAGCCTTATTAAATAAATGGGAAAATTATTTATCCACGCGTAAAAAAGCCTTAGACGGTGAATAATAAGGAATTGATCAGAAATTGGATTTTCCAATACATCATCAAACTTGATCTGTGTCCTTTTGCGCAAACTGTGTTGGATCAAGACGCCATTCTTATTGAAGCATTGGATTTAAATCATTTTGATTCGAAGCAATTAGATCGTCATTTGAGACAATTTTTAGACTTTAAACACCCAATCAAAACATCTTTTCTGTATGTGGATACTCCCTTAGAATACCTTGAATTTTTAGATTTTTACTACGCGTTGGAAAAATATATAGCGTCGAATGAGGCGTATGATGATATTAAATTAGTGGCATTTCATCCAGAATATGAACATGGAAATGAGCTAAATAAGGTGCTTCACTATTCAAATAGATCGCCGCTACCGCTTATCCAATTACTTTCTGTTTCATATATAAAAAACAATACCAATACCCATTTTGTGGATTCCATATTGGAGAAAAATGAGCAGACTTTAGAAAGGGAGGGAGTAGAACAATTACAATTATTATTG
>JAHDFB010000014.1:53732-59277 GCA_020628475.1 Saprospiraceae bacterium
GAATGACATTAGAAGATAGAATACGCGCTTTGAGTGCTCTGGGAGCACAATTGAAACAGTCAGAAAGTCTTGAAGCTATTTATCAATTGGCTAAAGCTAGAAACGGATGGTTCACCATGGAAAATATGAACTTTGCCGTTCAATCCATAGCTGATTATATGTTGGATCGATCAAAACTTGAACAATGGATGTCTGCTTATCCTATATCTTTGGAGGCACGATCTAAACGTATTGCCTTGATTTTGGCAGGAAATATTCCAGCCGTTGGGTTTCATGATATCCTTAGTGTATTGATTCTGAACCAAATTGCTGTTATCAAATTGAGTTCTAAAGATGATGTTTTAATCAAACATTTCTTAAAACTATTGACGAATATAGAACCAAGATTTGAGGAAAATATCATTTATGTTGACAGGGTCAAAGATTTTGATGCAATCATTGCCACCGGAAGTAACAATACGGCCTTGCATTTTGAACATTATTTTTCCCAGTATCCTCGAATAATACGGAAAAACAGAAAGAGTATTGCCATCGTATCTGAAGATTTTGAAGGAGAAGATTATGCATTACTGGGAGAAGATATGTTTAGGCATTTTGGATTGGGTTGTCGAAATGTTTCGAAATTATACATCCATGAACAGGTCGAATTGCAACAGGTCATGGAAAATCTGCATGAGCGAAAATCCATTATTCTTCACAATAAGTACAAGAATAACTATGATTATAATTATACCTTGTTATTGATGAATGGGAGTGAATTTTTAATGAATGGAGCCTTTCTTCTCGTTCCAGATACTAGTTTACATTCTAGGATTGCTACGATACATTATGAGCGATTTAAGGATTACTCGGCGCTTACAGAAAAAATTGCTACATCTCAACAAGATTTGCAATGCATCGTATCTAAAAAGCACATCGAATCATTAAAAACGATTCCATTGGGAAGCTCTCAAAAACCTACCTTACAGGATTATGCAGATCATATAGACACCATAGAATTTTTAAATACATTGTAAATGACGAAAAAAGAAGTTGCACAAGATATTCAACGGATATTAAATGAACTATATCCTGAAACGCCTGTACCTTTAGATCATACAAGTCCATATACCTTACTTGTAGCTGTATTGCTATCTGCTCAATGTACAGATGAACGAGTCAATAAGGTGACACCTCATTTATTTAAATTGGCGGATAATCCATATGATATGGTTCAATTAAGCATTGAACAAATTCGTGAAATAATCAGGCCCTGTGGACTTTCTCCAACGAAATCAAAGGCAATTTTTAATTTATCGAATATCCTCATCGACAAATACGATGGGACGGTACCAAATTCTTTGGAGTTATTGGAAGAGTTGCCTGGTGTAGGGCACAAGACGGCGTCTGTTGTCGTATCACAAGCATTTGGAGTCCCGGCATTTCCAGTGGATACGCATATACATCGATTAGCATATCGATGGAAATTAAGTACTGGTAAAAATGTCACTAAAACGGAAAAGGATTTAAAAAGAATCTTTCCAGAAGAGACTTGGAATGCCCTGCATTTGCAAATTATTTTCTTTGGGAGAGAATATTGTCCGGCTAGAGGACATAAACCTGAACAATGTCCGATCTGCTCAAAATACGGTCGTGCTAGTTTATTTCAGTAATACTTAGATAATGCGCATCTTCGTTCAAATATTCTGATTTTTTTAGTCCAATAATCCATAGAATTTCGGACTTTTTGGCTATTAATAGGACTTTTTTCTTTTCTATATTACTGACTTTTAATTCATTAAATAGTTTTTTAAGTTTTTTTCTTCCATACGAAAACTGCATGTAATCACCCGGATGCCAATGTCGGATTTCGAGTTGTTCAAGTCCTATAGAGGGAGCAATCTTTAGATGTTTCTGATCCGGTTTCGTATTGGAAATATGTAATGAATATTCTTTATGCGGAATACTTCTATAATCGTGATCTTCCATGATAAGATATGTATCTTCTAGATAACAAGTCGCTTTGGAGGAGATGATGACTTTTCCTTTTTGGCTTACGCCCAAAATGGTTTCAATTTGTGCCCGATTGAACAAATATGGCCTCAAGATGTGAAATAACAATAGTTTGGGAGAGTGATGTTTCCGAAGTGTTTCTAAAGGAATATATAAAAGAGGCGGTTCCGAGCGGACATATTGCTTTTTCCAGCGGTCAATTTCGTGTTTAATGAAGCTGTTTTGCTCTTGTATGTAATCCATACTTTTACTAGCAGATTCTATAAAGTGATCATCATACGCCTCAAGATTTGGTATTATGGTATGTCGAATTGAATTTCTGCGGTAGCCTAAGTCATTGTTACTAAGGTCAACAATATGTTCTATCGAATATTTATCGGCATATTGTTGTATTTGATTTTTTGTGAAACAGAGTAAGGGGCGAATAATTTTGTCCCGCTTTAACGAAATTCCTTCAAGACCTTCTGGGCCTGATGATCTTGACAAATTGAAAATAAAAGATTCCAACCGATCATGTTGGTGGTGTCCAGTTGCGATAAAATTATATGGATGTTCTTGTAGTAAACTCTTGAAGAATTCGTATCTCAGAATTCTGGCAGTTTCTTGAAAGTTATTACTCACCGTCGTCCCTTCTTTTAGGGCTTTTTGAATATTGAATTTTTTTTTGAAAAAAGGAATATTGTTTTTCATGGCGAAATCATGGACGAATAATCCATCAGAATGACTGGCTCCTTCTCGCGTTACGTGGTCGAAATAGGCCAAGCCAATGGATACCTTTTGTCGTAACATCAGATCAACTAAAACCATAGAATCGATCCCTCCGGAACAGGCAATAAGAACTTTATCCGAATGTTTATAAAGTCGGTGTCGTTCTATAAAATCCAGATAACGATCGAAAAGAGTCATTTATCGAATGCCTTTTGAATTCAACCAATTATGATATTTTCGAGCATTGTTATTATGTCCAGCTAAGGTTTTGGCAAAGGCATGACGTCCATTGCCGTTTGGCTTCGCGCAGAAATAAATGAAGTCATGATTTTCTGCCTGAAGAACAGCATCAATGCCGGATATACTGGCCATTCCTACAGGGCCGGGCGGTAATCCGGCATATTTATAGGTATTGTATGGACTTTCAACCTCCAAATGTTTGTTCAAAATTCTTCTAAGATCAAATTCTTTAAGGGCAAAGACAATAGTGGGATCTGCTTGCAAGGGGATTCCTTTTCTTAGACGATTTAAATAAACCCCAGCTATACGTTTTTTTTCATCCTTTACTAAGCTTTCTCGATCTACAATACTTGCTAAGGTGTAGATTTCTTCTTTGGTCATACCAAGATCTTCTGCATATTTTGTTCTTTGATCATTCCAAAAAAGTTGATGCTCTTTGATCATACGTCGAAGCAATTGCCCCTCGTCAATACTCCAATATACCTTATACGTATTGGGAATGAATAAAGACATAATGGTCTGTTGGTTTAATCCACTCTCTTTAATGTTTTCATCATCTTCCAAAAACCGTAGAATACTTAACGAATCTAAGCGAATGTTCTTACTTAACTTAGCGCTCAGATCTGTTAACAATCTGGCATTGTTAAATGTTAAATTAACAGCAGATTGGCGGCCGGAACGTATTAAGCCTATAAGCGCTTTATTCGAAAGATTTGAAGTGATGGTATACTTTCCAGGAGACACTTTTTTATTTTCAAAGGACATCAATTTAGAGACTATATCAAAGGATTTTTCATCCTTCAATATACCTTCATCTAGAAGTATTTGTTTAAACTGATCTACATTCGTCTCAGGTTCAACAAATATTTCATAAGATGCCTGTTGATCATTAATATTGTCTGCGTATATAGCTTGGTATAAATAATACCCCGTAAAAAGACCAAATACTAAAAGAAGTAGAACGACAATCGTGAAAATTCTTCGTATGGTCATGCTTTAATACTGTTCAAACTCATTTGGAAAATCACCTGTTTTGACATCATCTATGTACTTTTCAACAGCTGTTTTTATTTCTTCGAATAGACTAAGATATCTTCGTAAAAACCGAGGATTGAATTCTTTGGTAATTCCTAGTAAGTCGTGAATGACCAGTACTTGTCCATCGGCATGTTCACCAGCACCAATACCAATGATTGGGCATTTCACTAAGTTGATGACTTGTTTGGTTAATTTAGAAGGGATTTTTTCAAGCACAATGCCAAAACAACCCACTTCGTCCAGCAGCTTGGCATCCTTGAGTAGTTTGGATGCCTCCATCTCCTCTTTAGCCCGAACGGTGTATGTACCAAATTTATATATGGATTGAGGAGTTAATCCTAAATGTCCCATCACGGGAATTCCTGCACTTAATATTCGCTTGACGGAGTCTATGACCTCTGATCCTCCCTCTAATTTGACACCGTGCGCACCGGATTCTTTCATAATTTGAATCGCAGATCGCAAGGCTTTTTTTGAATCTCCTTGATACGAACCAAAAGGAAGATCTACCACTACAAAGGCTCTTTCAACGGCGCGTACTACCGATTGTGCGTGATAAATCATTTGATCTAGGGTAATCGGAAGGGTCGTTTCATGGCCGGCCATCACATTGGAAGCAGAATCCCCGACCAAAATAATATCGATTCCCGCCTCATCAATGATTTTCGCCATAGAATAGTCATAGGCAGTAAGCATGCTTATTTTTTCACCCTGGTCTTTCATTTCCTGTAATCTGTGCGTGGTTACTTTTTTGATCGATTTTTTTGCTGTAGACATAGTACTTATTATTGGGCGGAAAGCTAAGAAAAATTGAATTAAATCTTACTTTTTAGATGTTTTATCTTGAAGTTAAGCATCATGTTAATAAGGTTATCTATTTGTATTTTATATTACTTTTTATTAATTCCATTTGCTTTGAAATCCCAGGATATGGATTTTGACGGATTGCTAGCTGAATTAGATTCTATAAAACAGCATGTTCCAAATCTAGATTCAAGAAATAAACTGTATGACACATTGATTTCTAAAAATGAGGGTGAACATGCCAATGAAATCATCAAATTCAAGGGAGTCGATAATGTCTTTGTTGGAAATTTTAGGGTAGCGAAAAAGGCATTTATGACCTATTTAGAAAATACAATGCCTAAAAACGATGAATCGAATCAAATAAGATTTTATTTAGCCTATTGCCATTTAAGATTGTTGGAGTTTGAAAATGCTATAAAATATTATAATCATTTGATTAAGCATGATAGAGAAAAAAAGTATCTTTTTCAGTCTTATCAATTTTTGGGAACGATATATTATAATCTTGGAGAGTATGATTTGGCTTTGAATCTTATTAATGAATCAGATTCACAAACTAAAGAATTAATTATAGGAGGATTATATTTAAAATTGCAAGTTTATTCTAAAACGAATCAATTTTCAAAAGCAGATTCATTGATTGATGTTTTATTACAATTAGATCAATCTAAAAGAAACTTTTTAAGAAGTAATTTATTAATTGGCAATTATTATGGAGAGCATGGTCATAATGAAAAAGCAAGGGATATTTATAAATACA
>JAHDFB010000015.1 GCA_020628475.1 Saprospiraceae bacterium
GGCCTTGTCCAAATGTTCTTTTTCATGTCCTGCAGATAACTGCACTCGAATCCGTGCCTTTTCTTTCGGAACGACCGGATAAAAGAAGCCGATCACATAGATGCCTTCTTCAAGCAATTGACTCGCCATCTCCTGTGCTAATTTTGCATCGTAGAGCATCACGGGAATAATCGCGTGCTCTCCTGGAAGTATGTCAAATCCAACAGCTTCCATTCCCGCTCTAAAATACTTCGCATTCCACTCCAATTTATCTCTCAAAGCCGTGCTTTCGGATAGTAAATCCAATACCTTAATCGACGCTCCCACGATCGCAGGTGCCAAGGTATTTGAAAACAGATACGGTCGCGACCGCTGACGAAGTATATCCACGACTTCCTTGCTCGCCGCTGTAAATCCCCCACTTGCTCCACCTAGTGCCTTACCAAATGTTCCTGTAATAATATCGACCCGTCCCATAGCATTGCAATGCTCATGCGTTCCTCGGCCCGTCTTGCCAACAAATCCTGTCACATTCATCGACCATCACCAAAGCATCATATTTCTCTGCCAGATCACAAATCTTATCAATCTGCGCAATAGTTCCGTCCATTGAAAATACCCCATCCGTAGCAATCAATCGACGTCTTGCACCCTGTGCTTCGATCAATTTTGCCTCCAAATCAGCCATATCATTAGTATTGTATCGATATCGTGCCGCCTTACATAAGCGTACACCATCTATAATACTCGCGTGATTGAGTGCATCCGAAATAATCGCATCCTCCTTGGTCAATAAAGGCTCAAATAATCCGCCATTCGCATCAAAAGCCGCCGCATATAATATAGCATCCTCCATACCTAAGAAATTGGCAATTTTCGACTCTAATTCTTTGTGAATATCTTGTGTACCACAGATAAATCGAACAGAAGACATGCCAAATCCGTGAGTATCAATAGCCTCTTTTGCCGCCTCTATTACGGAAGGATGTGAGGATAAGCCCAAATAGTTGTTTGCACAAAAATTGAGCACATCGCCTGCTTCTTTGGTGTTAATCTCCGCAGATTGCGGTCCTGTTATGATACGTTCTTTTTTATATAATCCAGCCTCTTCAATAGTATCTAACTCCTGTTGTATATCTTGATTTACCTTATTATTCATATTCTTTTTTGATTGTGTAATGTCTTCTTGTAATTAGTTTAGTTTTAATCGTAGGTGTTTAATCATATCGGCAACCATGGCTTTCAGGTCATATCGATGATTCCAATTCCAATCCTCACGCGCTCTACTATCATCGATACTTTCTGTCCAACTTTCCGCAATTTGCTGTCTAAAATCTGGTTTATAGTCGATTTGAAAATCGGGATAATGCTGTTTGATCTCTTCGTATATCTCTCTCGGGGAAAAAGACATGGCAGCCAAGTTATAACTCGTTCGCACAGAAATATTCTCCGAAGGTCCATCCATCAATTCGATCGTAGCCCGTATTGCATCTTCGATATACATCATCGGTAGACGCGTGTCTGGTCCCAAAAAGCATTCATATTTTTCACCTTTTATGGCTGCATGGAAAATTTCTACCGCATAATCGGTCGTTCCACCTTCTGGTAGACTTTGGTGACCTATAATACCTGGATATCGAACGGAACGCACATCTAGTTTATAGCGTTGATTGAAATAATTACACCAAAACTCACCTGTGGTTTTACTCATTCCATATACGGTCTCAGGTAATAAAGGACAATCTTGAGGCGTATTGACCCTTGGTGTTGTTTTTCCGAAAACGGCTATCGTACTTGGGAAGAAAAAGCGTTTGATATCCATTTCATCAGCGATCGTCAATATATTAAGCAACGCGTTTAAATTGACATTCCAAGTTTTCTTCGGGTCCCACTCTCCGCTTGCCGACAAAATAGCTGCGAGATGGTAAATCTGGGTAATTCCATGATCCTTGATAATTTCTGTCACCCTCTTTTTATTGAGAATATCCAAAAATTCAAAGGGTGCATTGTCAAAATCAGGTTCACGAATATCCGTAGCGAGCACCTGCTCTTTACCATATTTTTCGCGTAATCCGGCCGCAAGGACCCTACCCAATTGTCCATTGGCTCCGGTGATAAGGATTTTTTCTTGATACATACTGTTTGATTAGGTCGGGTAAAGATACTAGATAATCAGAAATAGAAAACAGTACATGATATGATTCTTAAATAGGAATATTTTGATGCCGTAATTCTACTTTTTCGGTCGTAGATATTACAAAAAGTCACATACAAAGAATCGAATAGCAATAGTTGCACATGCAAGTTTTTATATCATAGTTTTGTTAAATTTCAAAATAATTCGTGGAATATATTGACAATATTGAATTATTTATAGACATTGGGCATCGGTAAGAAAATATAGGAGGTCTTATGTATAAAATCTTATGTTTTTGAAAATTGCGTTAAAAAATATGAACTATATTCAAAAATCACCTTAGCTCTCTAAGGATAGTTATATCAATAAAAATCAGAGGTCAATAACAACTTTTATTTAATTATTAAACTTTATCTATGTTAAAAAATGCTTTACTTTTCATGGTTTTTCTATGCACTTTAATGAGTGTACATGCGCAGAGAAACTGTAACACGATGGAAGTTCTCGATAAGCAGCTTCAAGAAGACCCAAAACGCTTAATCAAGATGCAGGCCATCGAGAAGGCAACTCAAAAATTTATCAACAATCCCCAAAAAGTAGTCAACGGAACGATCACGATTCCTTGTGTGGTGCACGTCGTGTACAACGGTTCGACTCAGAATATTTCAGATGCTCAGATCGCCTCTCAAATGACGGTACTGAACGAAGATTTCAGAAGGCTAAATTCGGATGCTGACGGTACATGGCCACAAGCTTCTGATTCAGAAATAGAATTTTGTTTAGCATCTGTTGATCCTAATGGAAATGCTACTAATGGTATTACTAGAACATCTACTACAGTGAATGGGTTTGGTACAAACGACGCTGTCAAATTCAACTCTTCTGGAGGAAAGGATGCTTGGCCAGCGGCTGATTATCTAAACATATGGGTATGTAATATCGGAGGAGGAATCTTAGGATATGCGCAGTTCCCTGGTGGTAATCCTGCAACCGATGGTGTAGTAAATGACTATCGTTACTTTGGTAATATCGGTACTGCAACGGCGCCTTTTGATTTAGGAAGAACAATGACGCATGAGGTAGGTCACTACTTAAACCTTCGCCACATCTGGGGTGATGGTAATTGTAATGTAGACGATTTCGTATCGGATACTCCAACTTCAGACGCTTCGAACGGTGGATGTAATGTTGGACACGTTTCTTGTAACTCTGTTGATATGGTACAAAACTATATGGATTATTCGGATGATGCTTGTATGAATCTATTCACAGAAGGTCAAAAAACAAGAATGCGCGCTTTATTTGAAGCAGGTGGTGCTCGGGTAAGCTTATTAAGTTCTCCTGCTTGTGGAACGCCTCCTACTCCAACTTGTGATGATGGTATTCAGAACCAAGACGAGACTGGTGTGGATTGTGGTGGAGCTACTTGTCCTCCTTGTAACACCAATTGTACGGATGTGGTCGTTACTATCAATCTAGATAATTATCCGGAAGAAACTTCTTGGACGATTACAGATGGATCAGGATCAACGGTTGCTTCTGGTGGAACGTATGGTTCTCAGCCAGATGGATCAACGGTCACGATCACAGAATGTTTAGCAGATGGTTGTTATGATTTCACGATCAATGATAGCTATGGTGACGGTATTTGTTGTGCTTATGGTAATGGTTCTTACAATGTAACGGTTAACGGTAGTACAGTAGCTTCTGGTGGATCTTTCGGATCAAGCGAGACTACGAACTTCTGTATCGGTGGTGGACCGGTTGAAACTTGTGATGATGGTATTCAGAATCAAGGTGAGACTGGCGTTGATTGTGGTGGACCAAATTGTCCAGCTTGTGAGACTTGTGATGACGGTATCCAAAACAATGGAGAAACTGGTGTTGACTGTGGTGGACCAAACTGTGCGCCTTGTAATACTGGTGGATGTACAGATGTTGCGATCGATTTCAACAACCTAGATTCAGGATGGGGCAATTGGAATGACGGTGGATCTGACTGTGTGAGAAGTACGGCAGAAACATATGCTTACAGTGGTACACGCTCTATCCGTCTTCGAGATAACACGAGTTCTTCAGTAGCAACATCTGACAACTACAACTTGGCTGGTTTCGAAGAGGTAACGATTGATTTTACATATGTTGGACGTAGTATGGAAAATGGCGAAGACTTCTGGTTACAAGCTTCTACCAACGGTGGATCAAGCTGGCAAACGATTACGACGTATGCAAGTGGTTCTGAATTTACGAATCTTGTACGTGAGTTTGAAAGTGTAACGATGGTTGGAACATTTACATCGACCACTAAATTTAGATTCCGTTGTGATGCTTCAAGTAATGCAGACTACGTTTATATCGATGAT
Source organism: Saprospiraceae bacterium (assembly GCA_020628475.1). GTDB lineage: Bacteria > Bacteroidota > Bacteroidia > Chitinophagales > Saprospiraceae > JAHDFB01. Next base: position 4,480 of record JAHDFB010000015.1, read on the forward strand.
ATCGATATTACAGGTTGTGTTAATGGTGCTCGTCAGATCATTACGCCTTCTGAGGCAGTTGAGGCTGAAGAAACATTGACGGATAACATTAGTGATGTTAAATTATATCCAAACCCTGCAGTCAATGATGTTACTTTAGAGATCTCTTCTTTAGAAGCGAAATCGACAACATTTATGATTTTCAACATGAATGGACAGTTGATGCAACAATTTACACAGGAATTAGAAGCTGGAAGCCAGCAGAAAGTTCTTTCTGTAGATCAAATGCAAGCAGGTGTTTACTACGTGACGATTATTCAAGGAGAGCAGCGAATTGTTAAGAAATTCATTGTGATCAAATAAAGAAACACAACGTTTTAAACAACTATTAAACTATTATGAGAGCCTCTCGATGTTTCGAGGGGCTTTTTTTGATTTGGGCAATCCCCTCCGCACTTCCATACGGTCGTTTGTCGGGTCAGGCTGTTCAGTGTTTCCCTTTGGTCATCCCTTCGGGATCCAGTTCATGCCATGAACTGGACACTTCCCATCCTTATTGCGTGATACGGAGTCCGCAGAAGTATGTACCTTGAACCATACGCCTATTCCATGTCTTACGATCCAGTTTCTAGTGTATTTGAATGTATTTTTTATCGACGAAATTCGTTAACCAGACTCCATTTTCGCTTCTATAAAACACTACTCCATCTTCGATCATTTGTGCCGTATTCAATTGTAGGATAACTACTTTCCCATGCCGTTTCCCGACCATCTCCGCCACTTCTAGTGAATCGGAAAGGTGGACATGTAATCGATTTTGGGATTTTATCCCTTGCGCCATAATAGATTCTACAAATCGGTTTGCAGTTCCATGATATAAAGGTCCAACTGGAATTTGTTCTTTCAACTGTACATCTACTGGAATGGAGTGTCCTTGATTAGCACGTATTCGTTTTCCATCTTCTGAGATACTAAATCGATTCTTATTGTTTTCTTTCACGATCTTTTGTATTTCATCTCGATCGAGTTGAATCCCTTTCTTTTTGGACTTTTGTATCAATTCGTCCAGATCTGCCCAACCATTTTGATCTAAAGTTATGTTGATTTCCTCTGGTTTATGTCTAAGAATCAGACTTAGGAATTTGCTTTTCTGTATGTTTTTTTTTGTTTTCATGACGCAAAGGTATGACAAAGCTTTTATAATGATCGTTTTCGCATATATTTCGTTTAGTATGTTGAGTTCGCTTATACTTTACGGATGCCTTCATAGTAGCCTTAGCGTTGTTTTTCTCTTTGAATATTTACAAACAAAATCACTATCCTCTTGAATTTCTGAACGATACATGCGTTTCAAGAATGGAATTTCCGCTTCATAAATCGGTATAAGTTCTTTGTTTTTCTGTCAAGATTCATCTCAAATCAAGCTAATATCATCAAATTAGTACAATTTTTCTTCTCCTTGAAAGCCAATCAATTCAGGCCTTTGAAATTTTCTTGAAAAATTCTTTCAAAATCAAGGAACGGAAACCCACCTTCATTACACTAATAGATAGAACAATCTATTTATTATGAAACGCACCAAAGAAGTCTACAAGGGCGGTTATTATTTGTTTGAAAGTAAAGCTGCTGCCAATAGTAATTATATTGAATCATTATCAGAAGCGAAGCAATTGATCAAATACGCCCGTTACTATTTACGACATTATTTGCTCATTCATGACTATGTAATCACCAGACATGGTTGGCAGATGGTTATTTCGATCAATTCTCCAAACTCAAAAATCGATGATTCAGAACGAGTATGGATTCAGATTTCGGAACGGATTCGATTATTTTTATCCAGTTATGTACGCTGTATTAACCGATGGAGAAATCGCAGTGGTGTTTTGGTGGCGAGCAACTATGCTCGTTACTATTTTGAATCAATGGAGGAGGCGGAGGTACATTTGAAGATGGTAAGGAATCAGCAGCTTAGGATATATCAGAAACGGAAGCGATATCGAGGTCGTAAGCATCATTATCGGATTGGTAGAAAAGAGGCTCTAGGATCGGTGTTTTTATGTTCGAAAGAATTGGATAGAACGGAAGAGAAAGGGATTAGAAAAGTTTGGGGTCCTATATTTATTGGCCTTACAATTCTCGTAGGACAAAAATTGATAAAATCAACGCTAAAATTACATACTCGCGCTAAATCTTATCAAAATCACCAAAATTCCTCCTAATTCCCAGCACCCCGTTCCACATTTCCACCAAAAACCACCGGTTCCCATCTCCACCCAAGCCTCATACTTCATGCAGGCCCAACACCCTGCACACTTCATTTACCTTACCAAGCATCACTCCTTTACGAAGCCTTATCAAACATTAACACTCTTTTACACTTCAATCATTCCAAAAAATGTTTCCCAATGTACCTTTGAATAAAATATCTTTAATCGATGAACAAATTAATTCTATTATTGGCTATATGTTGTATGCTTCAATCTTGCAAGAGTCATCCCAAAACCTTCACTCCTACTAAAATTGCTGAACAAATCGGAGAATATGTGTTGGATGTATTTGAAGATAGCAAGGGGAATCTCTGGTTTGGCACCTTATCGAAAGGAGTAGCAAAATATGATGGTAAAGGAGTTCAATATTTAACTGAAGATGATGGTCTTGCTAATAATGCCGTGGTAGATATTCTAGAAGATACCTCCAACAATATTTGGATGGCCACACAAAATGGATTATCCAAATTTGATGGAAAGGAATTTACTAATTATGGGGTCGAACAAGGACTCGTACAATCAAGCCTATCTAATATATTGATCGATAGTAAAGGGAAATTTTGGGTTGGTACTTGGGGTGGTGTTTCTCTATTCAATGGGGAGCGATTCACTACAGTAGAGCTACCTAAGTCTTCTGTCACATTGGAATCATATCAAAAAACACAAGATTGGATTACCTTATTATATGAAGATGAGGATGGAAACATCTGGATAGGAACAGATGGTTTAGGATTATTGAAATATGATGGAAAAGCATGGCAAACATATACTAATAATGAGGGCCTTCTATCGAACAACGTTTGTACAATGGTTCAAGATCAAAGAGGTGCTATTTGGGTAGGAAGCAGAATTAAAGAACACGATCATCCAGATCCAGAAAAACGTTTTGGTGCTGGAGGATTAAATAGAGGAACTGGTCAAACATTCCATCATTTCCCCGAGATGGAAGCGTTCAACCAATCCAGTATTTATGCTGTATATAAGGATTCTAAGGAGTACATTTGGATCGGTACAACTGGAAGAGGATTATACAAATTTGATGGCACAAATTTTATCCATTACATATATCAACCATCCCTACCCCCCATCATAGATATCAAAGAAAATCCACCGATCCAAGTAATTTACGAAGACTCTAAAGGACAAATTTGGTTAGGCTGCTCTGGTGGATTATTTAAAGTGGCAGATGATTACATAGTAAATGTTACGACCAATGGACCTTGGTAAAACGGCCATATTTTGTACATCTTCATAGTATAATTAAAATGTATATAAACAATTAACTCCTAAGATAAGGTGGTTGTCCAGCAAATTGTTAAAATGATATTTTTCAATATAATCATTGATAATTATCAAGCTTTAGTCCTTTTCAATAGTGTATCTTTAGGTGTAGAACGATTGTACAGAATAACATCTAATTATGCATTGGAATTACACAGAATTCAAAACATACTTACTTTTAGAAGCAGCACATGGAGACATGGACTTCAGTCAAGAAGAAAAAGATATCATCACTAATAAATTGAGTGAGGAGACTTACGATAAAATCCTGAGTGAATTTCACGAAGATAGCGATTATCAACGTATCGAAAAAATAAGAGACGCCGCGAAAATCTACTGTGACACATCTGATAAAAGAATGGATTTATTGGAAAGTGTAAAAGACATTTTTATTTCCGATGGCATTTATGATACCATGGAAAAAAACCTAATGCTCTACCTTAAAAAGTTGCTATAAATTAGAAGGCATAACTCAAGGTAATATAACGAATTCCATTAAGCGTACTAATGATGCCATTTGAAATGCGCTGAGGTGAAATAATGTCTCGACTTATAAATTGATAATCACCATTCCCCCAATCTAAGAGTGTTACCGCTGTTCTTACTTCTTGATAGCGCGTGCTAAAAAATCCAATTTCGTAGCTAGATTCTAGTCCTACACTGAATTGTTTGGTAATATAGTACTTGATTCCTATGAAGGGTGTAACACCTACTGTAATCGTTTGAATTCTTCTATTTACACTGTTATCATAATCAAATAATATTCCTGGAGTATTTGAAAAATAGAAATCATCATTCACCTTATAATAACGTCCAAAAATATCAGCACCGTAATAATGGACAAAGCGCCCTTTTTGAAACTGTTTCTCCATTCCAAATCCCAATCGAATATTGTAATAATCACTCACTTCAAATTCAATGTAATTCGAATCAATTTCTTCAGACGGAGTATTATCTTCGAAGCTTGTTTGCGTTCTTATATCTACAAAAGCCCTATAAAAATTAACCGAGTTTACCGCTACTAAGTCTCCATAATTAAACTTCTTTTTAACGATAATAGCTGCGGACGAAGTGTTATCCCATATGGATCTAAAACGACTAAATCCGAGATCTATCTGATAGTTATTTTTACGAACCTCAGAGATTTCCACTTTCTTGGATAGGATGGAATCCAGTTGCGCCTGAATTGACTGCGGAGTGAAAAGTGTGAAAATGAAAATTATACTAATAAGTAAAGGTCGTAGTCCGATGGTCTTCATGTTAATATTTGTTTCAACAGTTTTAGATGTGTTCGTTTGAAAGCGAAATTTAAAAAAAATCAATTACACGAACAATTATTACGGTAGCTAGTATGTACTTCTAAGGTTGAATAACACTCAAATTTTGCGAACAGGCACATACTCAAATTATAGAATTCCTTGTAACTTTATAGCATGTCGATCTTCATAAAACGCAAGAACTCGCTTTCTCATATTAAGTATTTACTATTCTTAACTTGGTTTTGCACAGCCTGTCAGGAAGAAGATCCAAGAATTCGAGTTCCCATATTCATTGAACAAGAATTCCCGATTAGTTATAATGCCTTGGTGCCTGAGGGCAAAGTACCATTACCACACCACAACCCTACTATCAATCAGGATGATGCTGATCAACTAACGGAAGATTTATTTATAATTAATAATTATGGACTTTATCAGGGAGCAGAAGAAGATGAATCTTGTTATTTTCATAACGCCTTAGATATAATATTACCCAATGCTACCCCCATATTTGCAGTAGAAGATGGAATCGTCCGAGCAAATATTGGTGGGGATCAATACTACCGAACATTAGTCATTGAAGATTTGGATGATATTAGCGAAGCTTGGTCATATACTCATATATTTGACATCGCGGTTAGTCCCGGAGAAATAGTAGAAAAGGGACAATTTCTAGGCGTCGTCAATTTTAAAGGATTGGAACATATTCATATTGGTCGAATGAAAATTAGAAATGGAGGATCTTGGACCAATTTTCAAGATCATATTTATACCTTCCCTGATGACTTTTTCACGCTGAAAGACACGATGAAACCATTTATAAAAACGCCGTTTCATTTTTTTCAAAATCATGAAAATAGTCCGATAGATAATAGTGAAACCGTGGACACGATTCAAGGTCAAGTAGATATTGTCGTTAGTATGCGTGATGCTGGCCAATATTCGGGCGATGTATTAACGGGATCTTCCGAATATTGGGGAGATCGATTGGCCATTAGAAATGTGTATTATAATATTGTCAAAGATGGACTTGTCATCGACCAGATCGAATCATTCGATTTCAGAAAGATTGAACTAGAGAGTTCTCCCACCGCTTGGAAAACTACTTTGACGGCCTATAAACACCGACGCATTTTGGATTCTGATCCAAATAACTACAATATGTTTTATTCTCATTATGTGCTCACCCATATCCGTCCAAATTTTGAAGGTTCCATACAGCCGGAAGATGAAAATTTGGCTTGGGACACGCAACAACTGAATGATGATGGTACGGCTGCTTATCCCAATGGATTATACGAAATTGAAGTCCATGCCTTCGATACCAATGGCAATGAAGCAGTTCAATCAGATTTGGTGTATATTAAAAACCAATAAGTCTATTTAGCTCTGGTTTCTATTTCCATTGCTTTCCAATAAAATGATTCAAAGTCTCTTTTCTTCATCGAAGGGCGCATGGCCAATAATACATCGTGTAGATCAAGCACGTCATTTCTTAATAACTGTGTGTCAAAATTATATTTCATCATTTGGCGTTCGATGCGTACCCGGATATCAAGAATTTCAGATAAAGTAAAACCTCGTCCTTGAAGGATCTCAAGCGTTTCCCTCTTTTCTGAATCGTTTTTTTCAAGATCTAAAAATGGTTCGGTCAAATATTCCCAATTGCAATTGCGAATCTCCGTTGGAATATTATTCATTTCGGCAAATATCTCTAGGCGATCCTGAAAGGAAGAATCCATAAAAATAATTTCCTCTTCTACACGAATGGAAAGGCGTAACGATCCAGTAAATATAGATCGTATTCTATTGGATGGAATAAATCCTTTAGGTCCATAAGGGCAAGCTTGATGAGGATAATTTTGTAGCTGAATCCCCTGATCAAAAAGCTTTGTAGCTCCCACATGTTTCCCAAACCAATACAGATCCTTGAAAGTGGATCTAAAGTAAATCCCTTCCCTTGGTGTCAATAATTGCTCTAGAATATTCATTGTCCATCAATTAATAGTTTAAAGTTATGGATTTATAGTTCTTTTGGTGGGCTCGGGGGCCCAAAAGCAATACAAACGTAGCCCTTCGACCGAATAAATGCTCTTCGGTAAGTCGTATCTCCGCGCTTTGCATAAATTAATGATTTAATAATATTTCTTGAATTTCAAACTACTAGAAAAGCTTATTTTCGTGCCATAAATCTAATTCATGATACGATTTTTCTGGGCAGAGGCGGTTGGAACCTTTTCACTCGTTCTTTGTGGTACCGGTGCAATTATCTTGGGTGACTATTCAGATGGGGCCATCAATAATTTCTTGACAGCAATTGCATTTGGAATGATCGTATACTTCATGATTACGGCCTTCAGACGAATTTCAGGGGCTCACATTAATCCGGCCGTCACTGTAGGATTTGCCATGACGCATCTCTTTGAAAACAAAAAAATATTCGCATATGTAAGCGGTCAATTGTTTGGAGCATTACTAGCGTCAGTGCTGCTTTATGTGCTTTTCCCCAAACACCCCACTCTTGGAGCCACCATTCCAAAAATTTCGATAGCTGCCACATTTGTCACCGAATTCGTTTTAAGTTTTATACTAATGTACAGTATACTGTGGATTAGCCAACACCGTAAATGGCAGCAATATACGGCTATGGTAGTAGGAATCGTTGTATTTCTAGAAGCCTATTTCGCTGGACCATTCACGGGCGCATCTATGAATCCAGCTCGATCAATAGCGCCAGCCATCATAAGCGGTCAAACCGAGGGGCTTTGGATTTATATAGTATCTACCATGATGGGCATGCTGGTCGCGGGTATATTATGGGCGAAACGAAGACGACGGTTCATTTCTTAATCGTTTCATGAACTGTTCTAGTTTTTCAGGATCCAATTGCCCATTGGTTCGTACACCACTGCATAGATCCACGCCAAACGGATTTGTAATTTTTACCGCTTCTTCTACATTATCTGCCTTTATACCACCTGCTAAATAAACGGGTATATCCAACTCTTCCACAATGAATTTACTAATATTCCAATCATGTGTTCGTCCAGTGCCACCTAATTCTTTGACCGACTTATTTGGATTTCCACTATCCAGCAATATCCCGTCTACATAGGAACTAAAGCGAATCGCTTCACGAACAATCTCCTCATCCAAAACATGCAATACTTGAATGATCTGAATATCAGCCAAACGCTGACGAAGTTCTTTAATAGCATTTAATGGAAGTGCATCAACAATTTGCAGCATGGAAGGTCTCATGTATTGACATTGACGAATGATCTCCTCAACATCCTGCTTACTTGTGAGTAAACAACAATCAACTCTACCTGCAACATGTTCAATGATTTGTTTGATTTCTGATTCAGCAATGATACCAGGTCCACTTGGCATATCACTCACTAATCCGATTATATTAGCTCCATGCGATATGGCCAATTCTGCCTCTCCAATGGAACTAATACAACAAATTTTTACATGAACATCAACGGAGGAATTATTCATGTACCCTACTTATTGACAATGTGTTCAATATTGAATTATTTACTTTTCTTGGCCTTTTTTTTCTTAGACTTTACTACTTTCTTCGTCTTTGCTGCTGTTTTCTTTTCAGCCTTTTTTGCTTTTGCTTTAGCCTTCTCTTCCGCTCTTTTATCTTTCTTCGCTTTTTGGATATCTAGACGTAATTTTTTGATGGCTTTTTTATGCTCCTTAATTTTCTCCTGTAATTTCTTAATACTCATACTATAACAATTTTTCAAATTTGGAAACGCCAAGTTAACATTCTCTTAATATTAAATTAACATTCCAGTGTTAAGTTTTCAATAAAGTGAAAAACTTAACATAGAAATTAGTAGGAAAGCTGAAAATAAAAAAGCGGAATAGGCCTTACCAATTAGAGTGTAATGACAACTGAATTTGATTCTTCGCCGAATTATTCAACGTTTGGTTCATAAGACCCAACTGAACTTTTTGTCCTTTTGAAAACTGATAACCAATTGCCGCATAAAATCGGTTTCTATCAAAATATTCGACCATTCGATTATTACCTATTTCCTTTTGTCCATTGACGAATAATTCATTATACATAGACAGATAAACCGTTTTAGGCTGCATGGTTTTGTTTGTTATGGGTACCGTCAAAAATAGATTGTATCGAAACCTTGTTCTAAAATCCTGATCTTCAACCCATCGCTGTTCATATCTAAAGCGATGTTTTAGGCCAATGCGACTGGATACCTTATTTGGTATAAGAACCTCTTGATATATCCTAGATTCTGAAACTGTTTCATTGGAATCTCCTCGTTCTCCTGTAGTTATATTGCCATAGCCCAAAGTCAAAACGGTATTATTATCAAAGGGTCTGTACGTAATGCCTGAACGCAACAATAATTGTTCAAGATCGCCAATGTAATTCCAATTACGAAATTGCAGGTCTCCTTGAACACCCCATTTAGACTCTCCAAACTTAACATCATAAAAATACATGTACCAGGCGCCCATGTCGTCCTCCAAAGAACTTTGCTGAGCATTGGAAAATTGGAATATACAAATGAATAATAGAATGTAAATGAGTCTCATAGATATTAAACGATTATTGACGGCATTATGAATGCTCCAAATTATATGAATTCACCTGTTATACAACCCAAGAATTAGATTTTTGTTTATTACAAATGTATTGGCATAAGCGACGATGAAATCTAATAACTCGTTTCGTCAATAATCACTTTTCCTCTAAATGTACGGTAAACAAAGATAGTATAGGCCAATACCAAAGGACCGCCAACGGCAACAAAACCAAGCATGATCCCTAAGGTCTTTTCTGAAGATGCCGCCTCATAAATTGATATATCATATTGCGGACCTATACTAGAAATTAAAATGGAAGGATATAATTCAATCGCCACTACAATCAAAAAAAACGAAATGGTCAGCGCTGAGAACATAAAGGCCTGCCAATATTTGAACTTGCTGAGCAATCGCGGAATGTTTGCAATACTTAATATCCCCAGTAACGGAACTGTGAATAACAGCGGCTGATCTAAGAATCGATCCGATAGATGAGGATAATTGATCCATACTATAATACTGAGAATAATAAACAGAATGATAAAGGCGAACATACTGTATTTCGTGAGTTTAACTAATTTCTCGAATAATTTCCCTTCTGTTTTCATGATAAGATACAATCCGCCATGCATCATAAATAGACTCAATACTGTGAAACCAATCAGAATTGAAAAGGGCGAGATTGATTCCAAAAGACCCACATTGATATTTCGATCCTCTTCAAATGGCAGTCCTTGAAGTACATTACCTAATATAATTCCTAACATGAATGCCAGCATGATACTAGATATTGAATAAGCAATATCCCACATTTTTCGCCACCAACGCATTTCTTCTTTACTTCTAAATTCGATAGAAATAGCGCGAAAAATCAGAAAGAATAGAAAGAACATAAATGGCAGGTATAATGCCGAAAATAAAGTAGCATATACTAAAGGAAATCCAGCAAACAAGGCTCCGCCACCAATAACCAACCAGACCTCATTACCATCCCAGACCGGTCCCACCGCATTGAGTGCGATCCGTCTACTTTTCTCTTTTTTCAAAAATAAATGCCATGCTCCAGCACCAAAATCAAATCCATCTAAAATGGCATATCCAGAAAATAAGGCTCCTATAACTAAGTACCACCATGTCGGATAATCCATACCTAAAAATGTTTGCATATCCATGATCTTACTTTAAAATTGCTTCTGTAATGTCCTTTGTCTGGGAACGTTTATCGATCAATTTTTCATCATAAGGTCCATGTTTTATTTTCTTATTCAATAGATAAACAAAGAGTAAAAACAAAATCGTATAAATAATGAAAAACATAATCAGTGAGGTTAGCACCTGTCCCGCACTTACGGCTTGGGAAAAAGCATCAGATGTCCTTAATAAGCCATACACCACCCAAGGTTGACGCCCCATTTCTGCAGCAAACCAACCAAACTGATTGGCAAGTTGAGGTAATATCGCAGCGAATACAAACATTTTGAGCAACCACTTCGTCTCAAACAATCGACCTTTCAGTAAGTAGAACAATCCTAGTAAAGACAGAGCAATCAACATCATTCCGATGGCTACCATCAAATGATAAAATTGAAAAACTGCATTCACTTGACCTGGCCTTTCGTCTTCGGGAAAGGCATTTAACCCGATCACAGGATGATTCAAGTCCTGATGCAGTAAAAATGACAAGCCTTTTGGTATTTTCAATCCAGTAACCTTCTGATTCTCTTTGTCCACCCATCCCATCAGATACATATCCGCTACTGCTAAAGAATCGAAATGCCCTTCAAAGGCGGCCAACTTGGCGGGTTGATTTTTGGCCACTCCATCGGCCGATCGATGCCCTGTAAACAATTGAGATAAAGAAAAAATGGAAGCGACCAATAAGGCAATTTTAAAGGCCTTTTTTGATATTTCTATATGTCGATTCTTTAGTAAATAATATGCATGAACGGAAAGCACTAAGAAAGCACCCGCCAGAAATGCGCCAATCCACACATGACTCAGCCGATCAACACTAGATGGATTGAAAACCATGGCCCCAAAATCTACAATTTCCGCTCGAGCATCCATCCCCTCCCCTACAATATGATATCCTGCGGGGGTTTGCTGCCAACTATTGGCAATCACGATCCAAACGGCAGAAAAAACGGACCCAAGAAATACTCCAATGGTTGATACGAAATGAACCCAAGGTTTTACTCGATTCCATCCAAATAGTAAAACACCTAAGAAACCACTTTCTAAAGCAAAGGCAAAAATCCCTTCAGCAGCAAGAGCTGAACCAAATACATCACCAACATATTTCGAATACGTTGCCCAGTTCGTACCAAATTCAAATTCCATCACGATGCCCGTAGCGACTCCAATCCCAAAAGTCAATGCAAATATTTTGGTCCAAAATCGTGCAAGTACCTCATATTGCTTGTTTCTAGTACGAATATAGAGTCCCTCAAAAATAACCATAAGAAGTCCCAGTCCAATACTTAAAGGTGGATAAATGTAGTGGAAAGCAATCGTAAAGGCGAACTGTATGCGTGCAAGAATTTCTACATCCATCTTAAAGAATTTTGTATTATAAATCTACTATTTATAACACAATTTAAAGTGAAGAGGATGCTCTTTAAAATAGTCTAGAATAGATATAAATTAAGAAGAATATCATCGTTTAGAACAACAAATGAATGGCCCGGACTGAAAGACAATTGTCTACAGTCCGAGTTGACTCACGCATCAAAATAGCATTTCATTTGAATATTCAAATACTTCGCTATCCCTTTCATTCAGTTCAATGTACACCATGGTATCTTTTAAGCAAAACTACATGGCTCGAATGCAATAAAAATGGACAATTTCGATAAAATCATACTTATTTTTACATCATATGTAAAAAATATAGTTATGCACTCCACGAAAATACCGTTTTTGATGAAAACTCCAAAAGCTTGAAATTATTTGTGCGTTTGCTTCTTTGGAGATTAATTTTCTACAGGTGATCAAAAGGTTTAAAACGATTTAGCTATTTTTAGGTTATAATGTTAAAAACAATGAGGTACCTATTATTTTTTCTATTCATTCCAGGATTTCTTGTATCACAACAAACTATTCAAGGTGATTTGATGCACGATGGTGAAGAAAGAGATTATCTGTTGTACATCCCAGCCAATTATTCTGGGAACGAAGATGTTCCTTTGGTCATCAATTTCCACGGTTATCAAAGCTCGAATGTAGAACAGATCGCTTATGGAGATTTCCGTCCCATTGCAGATACCGCGGGATTTATTCTTGTTGTACCTCAAGGCTTACAGCACGAAGGTAATACGCACTGGAATGTAGGAGGATGGATTATCAATAGTCCGGTAGATGATGTAGATTTCACCGCAGAACTGATCAATCATCTGGCCTCCAATTATTCCATTAATACGGATCGAGTATATGCGACAGGAATGTCCAATGGAGGATTTATGAGCTTTTTATTGGCCTGCCAATTGGGTGATAAAATTGCCGCCATAGCATCTGTAACAGGTTCTATGACTCCAAGTACCTTTAATGAATGTAATCCTACGCATCCAACACCGGTTTTACAAATCCATGGTGATTCGGACAGTGTCGTACCATATAATGGAGCGATCTGGACAAAATCAGTGTCAGAAACGGTTGAGTATTGGAAAAACTTCAATCAGTGCGAAGACGAAGCCATTCTCACTATACTTGACGATATAGATGTGACCGATGGAAGTACGGTGGAGCGATATGTGTATGAAAATATGAACAACCATGCGGTTGTTGAACATTATAAAGTGCTCGGTGGTGATCACACTTGGCCTGGAACCATCTTCGATTTTGGAGGGACCAACCAAGATATCAACGCTTCCGAAAAAATATGGCAATTCTTCGCCCAATATGATCTAAACGGTAAAATCACGGTTTCACAAGCTGATTATCAAACGGCTTTTACTTGGTCAATCTTTCCCAATCCGAGTCAAGATCGCCTTTATTTCAATGGGGTGAATAACATGGCGGAAGATTTAAAAATATACGATCAAAAAGGAAGCCTAATTATTTTAAATAAAGGAATCCAAACACCTTCTTATTTAGATATTTCCCCGCTTAAACATGGAATGTACTTTATAGAACTAGAAGGGCAGGTACAGAAGTTTATTAAACTGTAAATGAATCCTTTATCTAAGAACAGCTATTCTTAGTTCGATCATATGCAGGAAGATATTCCCAAAATAAACTTTAAGAAAAGCAGGGATTTAGGTATCGAAATCATGCGATTCGAACAGCTTGCCGAAAAGCTGAATAGTACTCAAGATCATGATCCTTTTGGTGTTCACAAGATAAATTTTCATCTTATTCTGCTCGTTAAAAAGGGAAGTTATGATCATTTTGTCGATTTCCAATCCTATGAAGTAAAGGTTGGTTCTTGTCTATTTGTAGCCAATAATCAAGTACATCATTTCGGCAAGAATGTACAGACAACCGAAGGCATTGCCATTGTATTCAATCAATCGTTTATTGAGAGGCACTATTTTCTAGCGAATGAGTTGAAATTAAACAGACTCTTTAACTACCATATTGAAAACCCTCTATTGAATGCGGAGGATTTGAAATCTGACCCCATCATTGAATTTGCGGAAAAATTGCATACGGAATATCATCATCCTGAACGCCTGGATAAATCTAAGATTCTTGCTGCACTACTTTATGTGCTTCTGCTAAAAGCGGAACGGGCAAAATCCATATGTGCACCCTATCAAGTAAAATTACAATGGATCGAAGTTTTCCAGCAATTTAGAACCCTGTTAGAAAAAGAATACATTCACAGCCGAAATGCCAGAGATTATGCCGGTAAGTTGTTCATCTCTTACAAATTTTTGAATGACATTGTCAAACAATTATCTGGTAAAACCGTGAAGCATTTTATCGATGATTTTGTGATCATTGAAATCAAACGATATTTAGTATCCACCGCTCTGTCTATTAAAGAAATCAGCTTGGCAACAGGATTCGATGAGGTCAGTAATATGACGAAGTTCTTTAAGAAAAATACTCAAATCACCCCCACTGCTTTCAGAACCCAATCGTAAGCCTAGTTACACTTTTACCATTCTTAGCATCAAATCTATAAGAGGGTAAGCACCTATGAGGTATAATTTTGTGTCTATGCGTGTAGAATAACTTAAAGCGCAACTATTAAATATTAACCATAGATTCAATCAATGAAACGTTCCATTTTAAATCTCGCCTTTCTATCCATTCTAATGACCAGTTGTCATCAACATACTTCTATTTTAGAAGTAACGACTTTCCAACTGAACGACCTTGCCAATCCCACTCGATTTCATCAACTAGATGCTCAAATCGAAGCAACTTTTACAAGCAAACAGCCTGGCTTTATCCATCGACAAAGTGGATTAACCGAGCAAGGAGAGTATGTCGTTTTGGTCTATTGGAATTCGGCCGAAGAAGCAGATGCATCCATGAAAAAATTTATGTCTGATCCTGCTGTTGCAGAATACGCATCCATGATTAAAGCGGAAAGTATGGACATGTCAAGATATACTACCAACAAAGCTTTTGATGCCAATTCGAGCCGTTTTATCGAGTTGATGCGATTCCAGTTGAAAGATGACGTGACTGCGAAGACTTTCCAAGACGCGAATACAGCTGTCGAAAAGGGTTTTACAGCGAACCAGAAAGGTTTCCTTCAGCGTATTAGCGGTTCAAATGAACAAGAAGATCGAATGGTGGTTATTTATTGGGATACAAAAGCGCATTCAGATGCCGCTCTTCAACCTTTCATGCGTCATGAACTATCGAACACATTTCTCGGTCTGATGAACGATGATAGCGTTGACTTCAAACGATATCAGAGCATAGAATCTATCACAAAACAGCAGAAATAATCAACACAAGAAAAACAAATAAGGCCATTCTTATGAATAGCCATATACATTCATTTAAAATTTTAATTCAATGCAAACTACCATAAATCAGAATCGCATAGCCGAAACACTTCGAACTCTTTTTGAAGATTCAAAAAATGATCGTTTCAAAATGCTGAAGGGTGTTTCCAAAGGAATCTTTAGACCCTTACAACCAGCAGATTTCAAAGATGTATATCTTTCTATATCTAAAGAGCAAGGAGAAGCGCTCTGCGATTTAATTCAAGAGAACCATCTAAAGCATATTGTTGAATTTGGTACTTCTTTTGGAATATCGACACTATACTTAGCTCAGGCTATTATCGAGACAGGCGGGTCCATTATTACAACGGAGTTGCTCGAATCGAAAGCACAACGTGCCCAAGAAAACTTCGATAAAGCAGGTGTAGGTGATGTAATAGAACTTCGCGTCGGTGATGCAATGAAAACCCTTTCCAATCATCAAGCACCGATCGATTTTCTCTTACTAGATGGGTGGAAAGATTTATACTTACCACTCTTTGAAATGTTAGAGTCAAATTTTCATCGGGACAGCATTATTTATGTTGATAATGCCGATATGGATGGATCGCAAATATTATTGAGAACGGTAGCAGCGAAGTCCAACTATCACATCGAATATCAATTTCATGGGAAAGTAGCGATTATTCGCTGTAATCATTCATCTAAAAACGAAATCATTTGACAATCCAATTTTCATGATGTTAGAAAAAGAATTTATTCGACAAGGCGCTGGGCGCAATTATAATTACTCGCAAGATCATTGTTTCATCAAATTATCATCAGAATCTACTGGAGGAAAGCTCTGTATGGTGGAAGATACCTTGAAACCAGGTTTCAACTTGGGACGTCATCATCATAAGATCATGACTGAAGTATTTTATATTCTTGAAGGTAGCGTCACGTTTGTATTTGATGATGAAACGATCATTGCGCAAGCTGGAGACACCATCACGGTACCTCCGAACGTTTGGCACGCCGCACATTGTAAAGCCGGCGGTAAAATGTTAACCATTTTTGAAAATGGTCGGTTTGATGAATATCTGGAAACACTAAGCAGACTGTCGGAACAGGATTTTGAAAATGAGACACTGATGCAGTCAATATCTGCGTCTTATGATATTTATGAATCGCCATCGCGATAGAGATAGTCAGGGGGCCGCATGCTGTGCGGCCTCCCGAACTGGCTAATGCCAGTGAGGGATGAACTTGTGAAACCCGAGATAGCTCGACCCTGGAACAGCTTTGCTGTGTCAGGGGATCGCCCACATAAAAATGCCCCATAGCATACGAATACTACGGGGCATCTCATCTTATATCTTTACTTTATTGCTTCACAAATTGCTTACGAATACGCTTATCTCCTACGGTCATATAGATCCAATAAGATCCGCTGACAAACTGATCTAATTCGATCTGCTGTACCGCCTCTTTCTTTTCAAAAACCATTTTAGAAGAGGCATCAAAAATCTGTAGAGATGAGACTTTTGATGGATCGATATTATAATCTATATTAATGAATTCCGTCGCTGGATTGGGATAGATGTCGAAAGGCGATTGCTGAAAATCGCTCCATTCTTCCTCGGTCCCCGTTGGTGATTCTGCCAACAAATATCGGTAAACTTCATATTCCTCAACGGATGGATTCGCCGTCCAACCAGAGACAATATAAACATATCCATCAATGATAAACGATGATGGTGCCCATCTGGACTGCCCTGGATGCGGTTCCAATTCGATCCAAGAATCTATCTCAGGAATATATTGCCAAAACTCACCAGTAGCTAAATTATCGTGAAAATTATCCGTTCCACTGAGCGCATAGCCTCTACCCCCGTAACTAAATTGTGTTCCCGCCACTCGATCGTCTAAATCTGCAATCTGTGTCCAACTATCCGTTTCTACATCATACTTAAACCAAGTCGTGCGATGGCCTGAACCAACGTATATATCGTCCTCTATTACAAACATGTAAGGGTGATGTCTATTGCCAGGCATTCCCGCTTTTTGTGTCCAAACCTGTGTCTCAATATCATACTGCCACCAGTCGCCCAAGTTTCCACCGCTTCCGCCGCCCATCCCTACATAGACTTTATTATCCATGGTCACAAAGGCAGGGTGCGTTCTTCCCTCGCATGGACAAGAAGGTAATTCAGTAAATGTGTTCGTTGTAGGATCCCAAGACCATAAATCATTGAGCAGACCAAAATTATTATCCAATCCAAATCCAAAATATAACAAACCATCCCATACTGCACCGATTCCGTATCCTCTCGATGTACCGTCATAATCCAATTTTTCCCAGGTATCCGTTACTGGATCATATCGATGAAAATCTCGAGAATGAAAATTGGTTTCGTCTGTTTCACTGCTTCCTCCCGTCAGAATATATCCATATCCGTCAATGGCAAATCCAATACCATGATTTCTTGTAAAGATGGTATTGTTCATTTTTTCCCATTCCTGTCCATAGGATTGCGTGATCATCATGCAAAACACGAAACAAAACGTGCTCAAAGTGAAGATGCTTGTAGATTTTATTGTCATTTATTTTTTTTTGCCAAATATAATAGATTGAAGCAGGTTGAAATGTCTCAGATTTTATATTTATAACGAAATGTTTGTTTTTGAAAGAAAGCTTTACCTTTATATTCCATAATAAGATGCAATATGTATAAACCTGCTGATGTAGATGACTATATAGCTTACCACGAATCATGGTCTGAAGAACTCCATAAACTTCGTTCTTTGTTGCAACAATCCGAATTGGATGAGACTATTAAATGGTACATTCCAACTTACACTTGGAGGAACAAAAATGTCATTGGAATGGGCGCGTTTAAAGAATGGACCGCTATCTGGTTTTTCCAAGGTTCTTTTCTTAGCGATCCTTACCAAGTCTTAGTCAATGCACAGGAAGGAAAAACCAAGGGACTTCGTCAATGGCGCTTTAAAAAAGGTGCTCCGATGGATGCAGTAAAAATCATGGAATACATCGTAGAAGCGACGGAAAATCAAAAACAGGGACTCGAAATAAAAGTGGCAAAAGCTACTCGAAAAGCTGAACCGATTCCTCCACGACTCCAGAAAGCATTGGCACAATCTAGTACCGCAAAACATCAATGGGAACAACTTAGCATTGCGAAAAGAAACGACTATTGTCGACATATTTCGGAAGCAAAACAGGATAAAACAAAAGATAAACGCCTGCAATCCATTTTACCCATGATCGAGGCTGGAAAAGGGCTGAATGACCGATACATCAAGTAATTATGTTCCTTGCAACCACTTTTTAAAAGCTGCGGTTCGGCTACCACTAGTAAACAGTTTAATCTGATGTGGTAGACATATGAGCAATTTATTTTTCGAATAAAACGATACCTTCTCAATGGCTTCTATATGAACTATCTCACTTCTATTAATTCTAAAAAATTGGGATGGATTCAATACGGTTTCCAACTTTGATATCATAAGATTGATACTGTGTTTTCTTCCTTCTGTGTCTGCCAACAAACAGAAATCTCCTGCCGCTTGAAAATATAGAATCTGGTCCAACGAAATCAGAATAAGTCCTTGCTTCTTTTTAGATATAAAGCGCTCCTTATATTTCGGGCGTTCTTGCCCCACGATTTTTTTCAGCGTGGCTACTATGTCTTCATTGACGGCCATCTCTTGATTTTTACGAAAGAGCCGTTCAAATTTTCTGAGTGCTTGATTAAATGATTCTTGAGAAAATGGCTTAATGAGATAGGCAATGCCCTGTGTCTCAAAAGCATCTTGCATGTATTTATTATAGGTTGTACAAAATATAATCGGACAAAGAATTTCAATCTGTTCGAATAGTTCGAAACTGGAGCCATCCAATAATTTAATATCCGACAGAATCAGATCCGCCTCTGTAAACAAGGAAGACTTTTCTAAAGCATCTTCGATTGAAACAAACCAAGCCAGTATTTGTGCATCATCTGAATACTCATAGAGGTATTTTTCCAATTTTTTAAACGCCGGTTTTTCGTCTTCTATTATTATGACCTGCATGATCTACTGTTTGATATGTTCTATATAGGGTAATCGTATGGTGAATTGGTCGTCCACCCGTAGCTCAAAGGATTGATTACTCAATAATTCATACCTCGATTGCAAATTGGACAATCCAATTTTAAACGATGTGGAAGGTTTCTTTTTAGACTGTATGTTATTACTGATCTCCAAGTATTCGTCTTCAATCCGTATTGTTGTTTTAATGGGATTTTTTCGGGATCCGCCGTTGTGTTTAACAATATTTTCAAATACGGTTTGAATGGCACCTGTCGGCAACCACTGGTCCGACTTCCTCGATCGTTGATCCAGTAATTCGAATTGATAATGTTGATCAAATCGCTCTTGAATCAAATAAATATAATGATTTGCAAATTCCAACTCTTGATCCAAAAATACGACATGCTCATCCTTGGTGGCTAACAGATATTGATATAACATAGCGAGTTTTTGAATGTAGGGTTTTGCTTTTTCCGGCTCGGTATCCAGCAATGAATCCAATGTATTTAAATTATTAAATAGAAAGTGCGGATCAATTTGACTTTTTAATATTCTGAGCTCATTGGCCCTTAGGGTGCTTTCATTCTTGAGCATATTTACCTGTGCATCATGGGCCTTTTTCAGCATTATAATACCTAGGAGAAATCCATAAGCTATTGTAGACACGATGAATATCCCGAACGTGTCGTCCCAGACATCTTGATAATCAATTTTTGTACGATCAAAAATCAGCCAATACAAGCTCGTTTGGATAAATATAAGTAGGGTCAATAATCCTACATACTTTAGAAACAATAGTAAATAATACCATTTTCCTCCCGGGTTTTTAAGCCAATGAAACACCGTAAAAAACACTAAGATCATGGTGTCTACGGTTATCATGGCCCAAATGACTAATCGCTCAATATCAAATTCTTCAAAATTTAAGTCGATATCGTTCAGGGTCATTAAAATGGGAAAAGCGATGAAGAAAATAGCAAATATCTTGGCATCTTGCTGTTCAAATTTATATATCCTTGATCGCGTATTTGTCATCCTTGTAGTTCGTCTAATACTTCGGCAATAATAAGAGTATTATTGCCGAAGTGTGTCTTTGTTTTCTAAGAAATTAGAACGAGGTCTTTACTTTAATATTTCCTCGATGGCTCTTTCTAATATTTCATCTTTAGAACGATTATTCCAATCAAAATCAATGTTGATATCTGCCGGTACACCTTTTTCCCAATCGGCTTCTTTAGACAAATTGAGTGCTTGAGTCGTCGAGCATCGATAGGTCCATCCATTGGGTAATTGACCTCCATTAGGTAAACCAAGCCCTCCGCCAGTTGTATCACCTATCAATACTACATGATCCAGCGCTTTGGTGGCTAAAGAGAAGAACGAACCTGCACTATAGGTTTCCCCATCAATCAAAACCATCAGCTTATTTGTATACCTTGTATGATCGCTTGGTTGTAAATATGCTGGTGATGGTTCAGCAAATAAATCGTGATCCTTTGAACTCAATTTATTTCTTGAATAGTTCAATAAGGTTTCCTCTTCTATGAATCTTGATAAGATCATGAATATATCATCTGGTGAGCCTCCATGGTTTTCACGAATGTCTAGAATCAATCCTTTGGTCGAGGCAAATCGATCCAACATAAAATCAAGGCTGTAATGATCTACGGTGCCTGTAAATTCGTCAAATCGTATATAACCTATTTCTTCATTCTCTAAAAAACTATGTCGGAACGGTCCGGTTAAGTATTCACTATCGGAAAGATAATTCTCATAAATAATTCGTCTGTCGTATTGATCTTGTCCGTTATATATTACCCAAGAATAGGAACGATTAAAGCTTGAAATTAAATTATTATGCCCATCTTCTAACTCGGCCATCATATCCGCCATTACTTGAAATAGACTATCATCAGACATTCCTTCAAATACAAGAGGTTCATATTGTAATCGTACGGCATCCCAATCCACCTTTTTCAGTTCGAAATAGGCATATTTCTCATTGATTTGATTCCAGAAATAGTCAAAATTCTCTAGTGGATCTATGGTGGCTTGCTCCTTTTGAAAGAGTGCATTTTCGCAGGCCGTCAAGCTGAGCAATATTGTTGTTAATATTAGTATTTGTTTCATATTATTGGTGATTGGTTTTAAAGAATAAAGTACATCTGATAGTATGCGTAGCCATTTCTAATTGTTGACCATCTCTACCAGTAGCCAAAGCATCCCAGATATAGGAGCATTGAATGGCATTTTTATTTCTTAAGCGAACCGTATAATCTAGTGAGCTACTAAATCGATATCCCGCGAAAAATGAAGATTGCGTTGATCCTATCAAATCGGTTCCATTGTTAGTCAAGAAGGCATCAAATAAAATGGGTAAATCTGAGCGTATTGCATTATTCAGGACACCAATATTCAACTGATAGCTCATATTTCGTTGAATTGCTGTTTTATGTTTCTTTTTAAATAGTATTGGGAGTTGAAAGTCAATCCCTGTTTTAGCTGATAAAAACAGCGTTGGAATCACTTCATAGGCCAAGCCATAGTTCATCAATCCCTCATTGTCTCTATAATTGGTTGTAAGCTGTACTTTTCCCCCAAGAGCGGTTTTCCACGATTTTTTGGATGAAGCCATAATAGGATATAAGCGGCTATAATGAATGGAGATAGAATTTACGTAAGCCTGGTGATTTTGATCGTTAAATGAATTACCATGATTTCCCCATTGGTAGGAAAAACCGATTTCACTATCTCGGTTTTGTTTAGATTTGGACAGTGCCAAATGTATCATAGGCACCGTTCCTGTATATTTTAGCGGAGAGGTTGTCCTATCGATAAAGCTAGATTGTACTAAGCCTGTACCTATCTGAATATAGTTTTTTTTCGAAGGATTAGAATCGTCGATTTCATAACTTTCTTGCCCCAATAAAAGATTACTGGAAGAAAGCATCAACCATAAGAAAATGATTCTTTTCATATTTGTTTGTTCTACAATGTAGACAGTATTGGAACTAGATGTTCGTCTACCATCTGATTAAAAATTTAAATTTGCTTGTTTCTTTTAGCGATGACATCATTCAATGCATTGCTAGAATAAAGGTAAAGCTCCAAGAAATGGGTTTCTAAAACAATTGGCTGAACGGGAATAAAAATCAGTCGAACGCCACCATATTCCCGTTCAATAAATTCGTCGTAATTTTGGCTTATAACATAGATTCTTAAAACCTTAGGACCATGGATTTTCAAAGTATTACGGCAACGCTTGTCGCTATCATCACTGCGGGTATAACTTATAAGGGTTTGGCAGATCAGACTTATAGAGATCACCATGTCTTTGATATCGATGGGATCCTTATTCATAAGGAATATCGTCGTTTAATTTCATCTGGATTTCTTCATGCGAATTGGTGGCATTATGCTTTCAACATATTAGCCTTATTATCCTTTGCTACGGTCATCGAATCGGAATTAAGCGTCCCAAGTTTCATCGCACTCTATTTTGTTTCATTAATTGCCGGTAATTTGCTGGCATTGTACATTCACAGAAATCACGGTGATTATCGAGCCTTGGGAGCTTCTGGAGCTGTCAGTGGAATTATTGCATCGGCTATTTTACTAGATCCAACGGGAAAAATCTCGTTGCTTTTTATTCCCATCGAATTTACCAGTTGGATCTTTGGATTGATTTTCATCGGGATCTCACTGATCGGCATTGGGAAACAGGCCGACTTGATTGGCCACGAGGCACATCTCGGAGGGCTTTTAGCGGGATTGATCGGTACAGCCTTTTTATCTCCATCCACTGCTTCAGAACATTTGGTTTATCTCATCATCTTAGTCATTCCCATCATCGGTTTTCTATGCTTGATACTTTGGAGACCAGATCTTTTGATTACTGGAAATTGGAATCTGAATAAAGGCTCAAAAAAGAACAGACGCATCTCCAAGAAGAAAGCGATCAGTCTCGATGACATCTTGGACAAAATTGCAAAAAAAGGTATGCAAAGTCTTACAGATCGTGAACGACAACGTTTGGAAGAATATCGAAAAAAGATGTAAGATATCTTATGCGACCTTATAAAACATAAATAGTATTAAGATTTATTCAACATCCATTTCCAGATTTTTCCATCTTCCTCATCTTCCTTTTCTTCGATAAACCGAAAACCATTTTTCTCCAGCACACGTACAGAGGCATTCTTTTCAGCCAAAGTATGCGCTTGAATATGCTGTACTCGTTCATCTGAGAATGCATGAGAAATTAGCATCTTGGTGATCTCCGAAGCGTATCCTTGATTACGAAAATCTTTGGCTACCTCATATCCGATTTCCACCATACCGTTTTCGTCAGGACCACCTTTATATCCGCATGTTCCTAATAAGGTGTTGGTCATGGTCTCTATGGGAAGGTAGGCATACCAGCCAATATGGTGGGGATTTTCTCGAATCTGAGTTAAGGTATACTCAAAAATCACCATACCGAATTCACTCCATTGAGGAGGAATGATGATGCCCAACTCTTTTGAAAGTTGAGCATCTCCTAGTAATATCACTTCGAGTAATTTTTCATCACAAGCTACTAATCTTAATCGGTTGGTATTCATTTTTATTCGTGTTCATTTATTCCAATTCCTGCATATTGGATTCCTGTAAGTCGACGGATGTCGTATTTAAAGGTAGATAAATCATTCTTGTTAAATTTTGAAATATCATCATGACCACATGCTCTGGCTACAACCTTTATCAATTCATTGGTCGCATCAAAGAAATTGTGTAATTGTTGTGCCGAAGATTCTATGATCAATCTTTGTCTCAAATGATTTTTTTGCGTAGCAATTCCTACTGGGCAATTATTGGAATTACAAGCTCTCATTCCCAAACATCCAATGGCCTGAAGTGCCGAATTTGAAACGGCTATAGCATCAGCACCTAACATCATGGCTTTTGAAAAATCTTCAGCAACACGGAGCCCTCCTGTAATGATCAGTGTAATATCATCCGCTCCTCTTTTATCTAAATGCTTTCTGGCTCTGGCCAAGGCTGGTATGGTAGGAACATTTATATTATTTCTTAGAATCGTTGGTGCGGAACCTGTTCCTCCACCTCGACCATCGAGAATTATATAATCCACCCCTACTTCCAATGCAAAATCGATATCTGCTTCTATGTGACTTGCAGCAATTTTGAATCCAATCGGGATACCTCCTGTTTTGTTTCGCACCTCATTAGCGAAATCCGCAAAATCTTTTGCCGTAAACAAATCTGGAAATGCCGCCGGCGAAATCGCACTCTGCCCTACCTGTAGGCCTCTTACCGCTGCTATTTCCTTGGTCACCTTCGTTCCCGGCAAGTGACCGCCCGTACCTGTTTTGGCACCTTGTCCTCCTTTAAAATGAAAAGCCTGAGCTTTCATGACTTTTTCCCAAGAAAACCCGAATTTACCGGATGCCAGTTCATAAAAATAACGGGAGTTGTTTGCTTGTTCTTCAGGCAGCATTCCTCCTTCCCCACTACATATTCCTGTTCCAGATAATTCTGCCCCCATCGATAAGGCAATTTTAGCTTCGCGAGAGAGTGAACCAAAACTCATATCCGAAACAAATAGAGGTATTTCTAATTCTAAAGGTTTCTGTGCTCTTTTGCCAATGACTACCTTCGTTTGTACTTCTTCTTCATCAAGCAATGGTCTAGACGCTAGTTGAGCCGGTAAAAACTGAATGTCTTCCCACTTTGGTAAGGTATTTCTATCTACCCCCATCGATGCAGAAGGGCCATGATGCCCCCAATTCTTCAGGCCATTTTGCGCCAATTCTTTAATATAAGCCGTGTAAGGTTCTGTGTCTTCTGGATGAGTATCTGCATATTGTCCTAGATATCGAGCTCGATCAAATGGTTGTGGATGTCTATCCAAATAATCATTGATTTCATCCTCATCAATATATATGTATCCATCCTTTATTTCCGAATAGAATTTGTGCAGGGCTTCTTCATTATTATATTCACTAACACCTGTATCAATCCGATAATCCCAATTATGTACGCCGCAAATGATATTATTCCCTTCCACATATCCATCGGCCATGAGTGCTCCTCGGTGTAAGCACCGACCGTATAGAACGGAAACTTCTTGTCCGTATTTAATTAGTACAAGATCTAAACCATTGACTTGTTTTCCAATAGGCTTTTTCTCTTCTAAATCATAAAACGCATGTAATTTTAACTTTTTCATATCATTTGGTTTTAGATGTTATGGTGAATTGGGTGGAGTCATAACCCAAGTTTATTAATTTTCTATGGATTTTCTTCTTCTAATTTCCTTGTCCACATCCAGCCTCATTCATGACGGTTACTTTAGCTCCCGACAATATATCACAATTTGTTGACACATGTACTTTAGGTGATTTTAAGGTTAATTCATAGGGTGTATACACTGAAATATTATTCAATACAATGAGCTCCTGAGCATAAATCGTTGTATCTGAATGGATTGTCTGATTCGAGACTACATTTTGTACTAGGCAATCCCCTTCCTGATGCAAAGCATGAATTTCACTTGCTGTTAATACTCTATTATAAAAACGTACATCATCTATTGCTCCCTCGAAATAACTGCTAAAATCTCTTGTTCCCAACCGAACGGGAGTCGTTCCATTTTCGGGGATAATAGAATAATCTGAGAAAAAATCCGTATCCTTCAAGACACCGTTTTTATAGAGTTGAATACTGTCCGATTGATAATTATACAAGGCCACGATATGAATCCATTCACCTATAAAAACATCTTCTTGTACATAACTGCCGGCGCCTAAACCTCCAGATAGATTAAAAGAATAGCAGGAAGTACGACTAGGACGAGTACTATTAAGATTGTACATTCTTAAAGCCCATTCTTGTTCCCCGATGGATCCTTTACCAAACCAATGAACATAATCATTCTCATGATTCGCGTAATCGAAAACATCTATTCGCATCCAAAGCGAAATCGTGAGTTGATTGGTTTGAGCGATACTAAATTCATCAGCATCTGGGATTTCAATATATTGATCAATACCATTGAATTGATAAGCACTATCTACTTGTCCAAAACGATCAGTTGTTAATACAGCACCATGATTCGTCCCATGCTGTAGATTACCGCTTTCATCATCCGTATTTCCATTTAATGGATAATAAGCTATGAGGCCTGTTGAAGGAATTTGAGCTACTGAAGGCAACGCAAAAAGAAGAATAAAAACAGTCAGAAAAATAGATTTGATAGAGCTACAAACAACGTGATTTTTCATACTACCTATCATAAGAAAATGATTCTGATCTGCCTTCTAACTTGTTGACATGCAAACGGCATATTCCAATGGATAAACAGATCTCTATGCTGAATATGTACAAATGTATCGAATTCGAACTTTAATCATAAGTGCTCTGAAAGAAAATCTTTTCCAAACGGCTTTATCAATGCCAATTATGGCCGCAAAATCTGCATTGTTTTGCTTTAGGAGTTCGGGTAAGTTTCTGGCATTTGGGACAATTATTATAGTTTATAGCATGTTCCCTGTCTATGCGCATTGCTACCCTCTCACGAAATACATCTATACCATCGTCTAGTAGCTTCAAAACTTCCTCATTTTCAGTCATCCAGCCTTTCTTTAAAGATATTTTTATTCGACGCTCTTTATGCTCTTTTGAAGAATTTTGCATTTTAAAAAGAGATGCCCAATGCCTCCATGCTATTTTCTCTTCGATGGTCATCCAATACGAATAATAATCCAATATATATTTGATTTTATCCTGATCCATACAATACTCTTAATATTCGAATTTTGATGTCTATACCATCTTCAGTTTAAATCGTTCAATTTGCCTTCGATGTCTTAATACATGAACGATGGCATGTTCAATAATTTGTTCAACGTCGTACTTTTGGCCCCAGCGAACTTTGAACTTTTTGTTGGCATCATATTCTTCCAATTTGATGTTTGGGTAATCTTGAAATAATTGTTCGTTGAAGGTAAACATGCTATCCAGTGCCTCACCATATTCAATGGCTGAGGGATACAACTCTTTACGGGCATAACTTATTTGTTCACCAAGTGATTTACGTATTTCAATAACATAAGTATAACCGGATTCAACAACATGGCTTAGAATAGATTGTACAGATCTACAATCTTCATCTTTGGTTTGATCGTCTACAATTTGAGTAATTTCAGAGGAAGTCAAATCTGAAATTACCTCCTTTAATTCATGTATACTTTTCTCATATTCGTCCAGCAATGCTCCGATGGCTCCGTTGGTTCTAAAGTTCTTTTTCATATATAAAAATGCTATTTTCTTTTTCAATATAAGGTTAGTCTACGTCTAAAGTTCTTCTTTTAGCTCATGATTTATAGAATGTGATGCTGAACTCTTTATTACTTGATGTTTAGGAACCATTGCTTTAAGCATTTTTCTAGCATTTGATTAATTAGTATTAAGGTATCTATCAAACTTAGATTATTCCGCCCTAAAATTCTTATATGAAATTTTAAATCTTAGCTTTCACCATTTATAGCTCCTTTCTTAATCCAACGCGACTTCTTCCATCGGAATACCAATTTTCCATCTCCGCAAAGGTATAGTATCCTTCTTTTCGATAAAATTTGAGCGCATCATCGTGTGAGGTCCACAACCATATATGTTTAACGCCCAAAGCAACTGCCTCGTTTTCAATTAATTTCAATAGTCTCGTACCCAGTCCTTTTGAGCGATACGCTTTCTCGACAAATAAATCTGTCAAATAAAACCATCCTGAATACTTCTCTCCATTTTTATAGGCCAATCCTGACGAACAGCCAACAAACCTGTCAACATCTAAACCAACAAATCCAATTCTTTCTGAATGTTGAAGCTCTACTCTATTTTCGAGTGCATGTTCATCAAAACCCTTATTCATTCGAGCCAACTCTGTAGATGTCATTTCACGATTTACTATCCGGATTTGTTTCATTTTGACTTATTTGTTTCGGGGAATAAAACGTGTACAAATAATCCCCCCAGCTTACTGCAATCTAAACTAAAGCAAAAAATTAAGATAGTGTATTTCGTATGATTTGCTATATCTATTTTTATCCAATAGAAATGTTTTCGTGCCAATTCCTATAATTATTACCATTGGAATGTTAATATCAAATATTGTTTTCGATAAATTGCGATCTCCCAAACGAACAAAATTTCCCCTGTGAGCATCAAAACGAAATACATCCTCTGCCTTCTACGATCAAGAATAGAATATTCATTTTCTCTAAATTACATGCTGAATGAAGAAAAGTAATCGAGTATATACAGCGTATAGCAATAATCACTACGAGCTAGAATAGATTACATGATAATTTAAAGTAATTAGGAAACCAATTCGTAAAAAAGAGCAAAATAAACTATCTGGTAATAACTTGTCTAACTTTATATTTATTCAAGACTATTCTATCACTCACAATTTCATTAAATTTATTGTTCTTCAAATTGTATGAAATCTTCTCAGACAATACTCTACCAGAATTATATATACTCTCCGAAGTAACAAGCACATTTGTACTATCGGTGCCTGGTAATAACTTTAAAACCCTAATACCCTTACTAGATAAACCTTCACCCGAATCAATTGAATCCTTAGCTAAGATACCTTTGATACTAGCATTGCTAAAAGTATTCAAAGAGTGCAATCCCATATCCAATAAAGTTACACTTTCATCTGTATTTCTAGTATCTATTGAATCTGCTTTCATTATTTCATTAATGACATTATTTCCATAATTCAAGAATATAAAATCATCTTGCTTGGACTTAACTTGTCGGATAACCATTGCTGTGTCAGATAAATTAATTCCATATTCATTTTCGCTCAAGAGAAGATTTAGATTATCGTACATACTAACGAAATCGCTATCCTCACTTGGAGTAATCATATACTTATAGATATCACCTATTCGATCAATCTTAATAGCTGACCAAGATGTTTGTAAAATAGAATCAGTTTCTAAATCCAATATCTGGTTTTCAACAAAAAGTTTGTCATTGGATTTTAAGAGACTTTCAATTGATATATTTTCAATTGGTGGCAAGACTACTTTTTCTGGCTTGTCAAATACATCAATTAAATATCTAAGACCAATACAAACTAAAATTAATATGATTGCTACTGTGGTTTCTTTCACTTCTCTTACTTTAGGTAGATAAATTCTTTCAAATTTAACATTAAAATCCAGAAACTTGACATCATACCTTTCATAATGGATTTTATAACAAGTCAAATTATACATTCAACATTTTAATAAAAAAAGAAGATTCTATTCTAGTGGAATATATAAGGATAATCTATTCACTTACATATATGTTATTTTACCTCGAATTTTATCAATAGTATCTATCGCGCTTCTTATTGGTTCAACATCTAATTCTTCTTTCCAAAAATTGACATGTCCTTCAAAGACATTCTCTATTTCTTTTCCACCTTCTTTCGTAAACTTCTTCAAAGCCTCTTCCGATTTTTCAGCTCGATATTTCTTATAATTTCGAAAGTTCTCTACATGATTTTGAAAATGATTCGTGTTATTTATTTCATCTAAATATTTAAGTGATGCCGCTACTGGAATTTGGTCAAAGTCCAAATCGGTCTGAAGTAAATAATATTCTAAGTATCTGTTTAAGTAATTAACCGATAGATTAGTATTGAAATAGGCCAGCGTTATGGCATATTGTTTACCTGCAAAGCAGACCTCGCTTTTCAATAAGTGATTACCTATAATTTCAGTGAATGTGCTGCTGTCTTTAATCGCCGCAAAATATGCTCCCGTTGATCTGGTTCGCCAGTTAAAATCCCCAAGATTTTTAAAGATAATCTCTTCCGTGATTTGTTCTTTTATTGTAATCATTTGATCAATCCATAATTGATCGTTTTTGTAAATATTAAAGTAGAATGGAATAACCCATTTGTCTCTAAAATCCTGAGTGATCTCTACCTTATTAGTATAGGTGGGTAAATCACCAAAAATCCCTCGGTGTTGAATAATTGCACCTGCGCTATGCATTTGAATATCTGATAATTTCTTTTTCATCAAAAAACGACTACATTTATTTCGAGAAATTCTTAACTTCTTAATATCGTATTCCACATCTTAAAAGGAGAAATATTTCTTATATCTGAAAATTGACCATCACCAATTTCAATTACTTTCCATCCATCTTCTAAAGTCTCTCCCAAATCAACTGAGATGAAAGGTACATTTATTCTCTTGGCTATTTCCAGAACAATAATTTTCAATCTTTCTAAATCCAAAGCACTTAATTTAAACGGATTAGTACCGTTCCAATAAAACGAATAATCTATGATCTTTTGATTTAATACAAAAAACCGATATTCATGAGCCCTCGGAATACCATTTCCTGCTATTTCATTATATCTAAACTTAGTAAATTGTCTTATTACAATTTTCCCTAATGAAAAGTCTTTTTCACGGTTTAATTTCTCAAATACCGCTTCCAATTCTTCTTCTGAATAAGCGACACAATTATCCCATCCGTATTTTTTAAGAGATTGTATAGTTCCTTTCAAGAATACAGGATATCCTAACCTATTTACCGCCTCCTTTGCCTCCATTAGATTCGTTGTAATTTCACTTTCAATCGTATATTCTTTTATAAATGGATAGAATTGATCAAAATATTCGGATTTGGAATACTCGCTTGGTTTATTAATCAATTCCAAATCATTCTTTTTTAATATTTCATAAACCAATTCATATTCCTCATATTTTGGAACAAACCCAAGCCAAAACACTTTAACTCTTTCTTTTAAATTCTGATTGTTATAGAGTGTTTCTTGGAGAGATTCAATATTCCCTCTATCATAATTAATCACCTCTATTCCTAATAATCTGGCTGCCTCCTCCATTTTCCTTAGATATTCCGTTCCAGCAGATTTACGAAGGCTTGCTTTGTATTCACTCAATATAATCACGATGTAAATTACTAAGATATAACTCTTTTGTTGTTGGTTACATATTCCAAAGCTTTAGCTTTCAGACTTTCTGGATAATCTTCTATTTCATTAGGAAGATTCCTAGAAATATATGCTCTTAGCCTAAGATTTCTTGTTTTATCAAATTCATCCAAAAGCATAGAAATTCTAT
Organism: Saprospiraceae bacterium; assembly: GCA_020628475.1. Lineage (GTDB taxonomy): Bacteria > Bacteroidota > Bacteroidia > Chitinophagales > Saprospiraceae > JAHDFB01. The sequence goes on from JAHDFB010000015.1 coordinate 35,985, forward strand.
CCTCATATTGTTTTCCTGAAGTTTTATCCCAATAAAATAATCGAAAAATACCTCTTTTTACATTCAACGTGGATTTTTGAAATCGTTCAATTAGATAATCACTAACGCTGGTTTTATGGACTTTCTGAGCTGGGATTAAAAAACAGTTATTATAAGAAGGATCGATAACTTTTATTCCCGTTTCAATCAATGCTTTCATTAGATTAGTAGAGAAATAATCAACTCTGTATAAATAATATGGTACGAACCATTTACTTATTCTTCCTTTCAAGAGCTTGATAATATGATGCTCCTGTTCCTTCGTTAAGTTTTTAGATCTATCCTTAAAATATTGATCAAATATATTTTCGCTCATAAAAATATTGCTTAAATGTCGACTTTGAGGAAAAATCTCCTTCGATAATACCGCCTTTAAATAGTTTTCATATAGAATGTCAATATCTCTATGGAGGCAAGCTTTGAAAGGTTTCCTTCTCTTATTTTTCCTTTTAACTCGTAGAAGTTCCAATCGATAAGCCAAATGGCGAATAATTAAATAAATCTTAATCCCGATATTCCTGATTTTCAATATTGTGCTTTTATGATGGTTCTGACGAGTCGGACGAATTAGTTCGTAGATATAAATCCTAAAGTTCCATTAACTTAAAATAACCTGTCCTATTTCTTGTAAAGTAATAGCAAGGCTGAAAACATCCTATAATTAAATCTTCCATTAAGCAGATGGCATATTCATTCTACAGATCTAAAATATCAATTACTCCCCTATTGCTCTCTAAAATTCATTTTCTCCAGATAAATGAACGCTTCTAAGTTATCAATTATATATTGAGATAAATTATTAAAACCTCTAAAATATCAAATACCAATGACAAAAATAATATGGCAAGGTTGCCCTAATCAATTACCCGTTCAAATTGAATATATCCCTGTAGATTCGGCAGAACGGATCTACTATTTGGCTGGATCTGCGTTTACAAGAGGTAGTATTAAAGTGGGAATTATCGGATTTAAAGCTACCGTAAATGATCAAGAGATTGTACGAACCGAAATTTACAGTAATAGCGAAGGGGAACATCGGGCCACAGTTCCCGCTATGAAAGCATTCAAAATACCACTAGAATTAAAAATGCATCAAGTCGATGGGGAGATGGTCCCAGTATACGATGAAGATGGAAATTTACAGGCCAAGCAAGTAATCATCACGCTGGATAAAATAGACAATGGTACGATTACAGATTCTAATGATAGACTTGTTTTTGCACATCTGTAATTATGAATCTCAAATAAGTATTTACCTTTTTCTACAATGACATGAATATTTTATTCGGTAAATTACCTTTGATTAATATATTCTTTCCGATTAAATTAAGCTACTTCTTTTACGACCGATAAGCACGATAGAAATAGATATGTGTTCATTTCTCAGGAAATGGAACTACATCGAATTATTTTATGCATTGTATGAAGAGCAAATGCATAAATGAAGTTAATGAATAGCCGACTTCGCAAAACAGTACCTTTATCGGTTGTAGAAGGGGTATTAAGGTATGCTTCTCTATTTTTTTACCATTTTTTTAACTATGAAATTTCCCTGTTTTGTATAAAGTCTAAGGATATAAAATCCTTCATACAAATTCGCAGTTGAAATGCGTTGTGGTGATTGAAATTTGTTTATCTGCACGACCACTTCTCCTGTCATATTAATAATCTCTGCACTCGTATATTGAGTCCCAAGAGTAAGTATGTTTAGATAATCATTGAATGGACTTGGGTAAATGAATACTTCATCTTTATTTTTCAATCCGGTTGTTAATGTAGTAGAAGAGCATATATCTTGAATTTCATGAAGCAATAATTCCCTATCATAAATTAAAACTTCATCCATAATCCCATCGTAATATTGTGATGAACCAACAAACTGGCTCTGTATACCTATTTTTAAGGGAACACTAGTGGGTTGAATCGAATCAACTGCAGGAGAAGAAATTTCAAGTTGACAATTTCTATATATTTTTAAAGAGTCTGCGCTGTATGTTACCAAAATATGTGTCCATTCATTCAACGGTACTAGTGCACCATCAGCACTTACCGAACCTGTATTCCATCTTACATTAAAACCACTTGGATTTAGCCCTAAGTAATAACCTTTTCCTCCAGAACCTGGTGTATCTTCCCATTTATTGATCAGAGCAGTAAATCCCTCATCTGAAATATCCGATGGATTAATCCAAACAGAAATAGTAATTTCATCGGTAACATTTAAAATTTGAGCATCTAATACTTCAATGTAATTTGAAACCCCATCAAAAAACAGTGCACCTTCTTCATTTCCAAATCTGTCCTTGGCTCCTACTATATTTCCATAAATTGTTCCATCATTACCATTAGCGGAAAAATCGTCTCCATTTAATTCTAATTTATAATATGCAATCAACCCATTCATTGGAATTTGTGATTTCATCGTTGAAAACATAAAAATTATTAGATTGAATAAAAAAATTATCTTCTTCATGTTTTATTATATCGGGGTTTCTATTTTTTTTATTAACTCTAACTACTTAAGTTACATATTTCTATCCACTTTTACTCAATTCAATTATCAAATAATGTTTTCTTAGGTTTAAATAAAATAATGTTAATTTCGAATGTTTGAATTCAACGAATAGATTATAAGAACGTGAAAAACCTAAACGAGTGCATCGCTATTTTAGAAGAGTATCTTCACCACTGTTTCAATGTGGACCCGCTGTACGACGAGCAACTCGGAGTCAGTCGTGTCCATTATTCGGAGTATCCATATTATTGGCAATTCTGTCTTTGTAAAAATCAAAGATTTATGATCAACATATCACTCCAATGGCTGGAGGGGCATATATTGTTGATAAATCTGTCGGGGAAATTTATATGGTGGGAAGTTCTCCTACGATTCAATGGGAGCAAGCCTTTGAGAATTTCAAATTAAATAAGCCCTCTGAAGTAAGCTGGAATGCCTTAAAACCGGAATATCTTGATTGTTGGACAGAACTTGCTGAGCCTTTGAATTATTCAAAGCTCCATTTAGACTGTACCTTAGAAAATCGTGAATCTGTTATTGAATCTGCGGTGAGAGAATCTTTCAATAAAGGCAGTAATTCATGCTCGATCCGTTTCAAACCCATCGAACAAAAATGGGGAACGGTAGAAATCGGAAGCTATCCTGAAGTACTGAAAAATGCTGTATATACCGTCAACAAACAATTCAAAGGCCCCATTTCAGAATCAAGCCAAACACTTTCGCAATTAAAAAAATACCTACGGGTTCATGCCTTCAAAATCACCGATCACTATTGGATTGAAATAAAGAAAGTCGATCTAAGAAATGACTATAAGGATTGGATTTTCACCTACAAAATGGAATACAAAATCTAATGATTAGTTAAACACGAACGATCATTCCACTTCTAGACCTTGTCTGTCAACAATAAAATCAAAGGTCATTTCATTCAAACCTTTTCCATCAACTTGGGCATTCCAAGCTCCATGTCCTGCACCTTCTAATGGAACAAGTTCGTTATATATACCTAGTGAATCATAAATACCTTTTAATTCCGTGGCTTCCGAAAATGGTGTAGAAGGATTTACATCCATCGTTCCATGCGCCATAAATAATTCCGGATCATTCATATCATAGGCGTTTATCCCATAAATGGCTTCTAATAGTTCCAATTTAATATTAGCTCCCCAGAAATAAATCAAACTTTTCACATCAAAGGTCTCATCCAAGTTTGTTGACGCAAGTGTCGGATCATCTGTTGTGGATAATTCATCTCTAAAACTTTCTTGATCCGCTATTCCTAGCGCAATGGTCGATATCGCACCAGCCGATGCCCCTCCAACGCTGACAAACTTATTGTTCGAATGATAGGTTTCAGCGTTCGCGACAAGCCAACGTAAAGCTGCCTTGGCATCCCTTTGAGCAGCATAAATAGCGATACCAGTTTGAACATCATCCGGGGCCATGGCATTTTGGAGAGTAAAATTGATCCATTCTTCTGGTGCAATACCTTTATGGTAAGCGAGTAATTCTTCTGGTGTCATCCCGGTAATGGTTCCTAACTCTTCAACCGTCCTATAATCTATGGAAGCAAAAACCCATCCTCTTGATGCGTAAAAATTTGCCATATCGACAATTTCCGGTTTTGTTTTAGTGCCGCCCTGAAAGCCTCCACCATGAATAAACATAAAAACAGGCCTATTCGTCAAATTATTATCTGGGTAATAAACATCCAATAACAAAGGTACTTCTGAAGAAGAAGTACTTGAGCCGATATGCCCTAGTCCCTTTGCATATTCGACATTTTCATCGACCAATACAGTGTATAAAGATTCGGATTGGACGATGGGAATTTCATTTTCTGTGATAATAGGATCTTCATCTCTACAAGCTGTACATAATACAATCGTGAATATAATCAGATAGCTAATCTTATACATACCTTCGTTTTACGTTTAATAGTCTAATGTTCAAATGTAACAATACATTTCCTCATATATGATTATTGGACTATTTTTAACGCTTTAGGTTTAATTGTGGCTATATTATAGTGTTGATTTAACCTAGTTTACAAAATGAAATGATCCCGATACTAAAATTTGTTGAAATTATAAATGTAGTTTATTGATATGCGACTTCTCCGTCATACCAATACGTACACGAGCACTATTTTCAGCTTGTAGCCTGCCTGTCTTAGACTCTTTTAATCCAAAAGAACTTATAAAATCGTTTCTTCACATTAATTCACGCATTAAATAATTAATAATGGCAAAACGAAATTAGATCATTTCACATAGTATGTAGATTTCGAATTTAGAAGTGTTCTGAACGGTAGTTCTTACTTCTGAACGGCAAAAAATTGCAGTGAAATAGATGAATGTTGGACACCTTTAAACGGTTTTATGAAGGTAATAATTAGACATGATCAACAGGCCTATCATAAATAGATTTATAAAAAGTATAATCAAGGCATCTTTGTGAACCAGATGAGCAATGATCGCCGTTAACAAGAATAATCCGATTCCTGCATAGGCCCATTCTTTAACAATCATAGGGACAAAAGGAAAGAGTAAACATCCAGCTGCTAAAATCTTTAACACGATTAATTGAATTCTGAAGAAATCTGGGAACCCTAAGTCACGAACTCCTTGAATCGTTGCTTTTTGAAAGCTATAGTTATAAGCGCTCCAAAGAATAAAAAGTACTACAATGGATGTAGTAATCCAGTAAGCAATCTCATTACTCATAAATTTCAACAGATTCGTTTTAAAGGTCAATAAGCTTTCCTGCACTACTCATACTCTATTAGAAAATCTCCACAGTAGACAAAGTTCTACCTCGGATTTTTCCAAATAGGAGGAATACAATGACCAAATTTACGTTAATTCATTAATACTATCCTTATTTCAAAGCTGTCTTATTAGGCTTCAATAGCACATCTCATGACACGAAAACAAATTATATTAATCTCGATTGCAATGATCTGCGCCGTCTTACTTTGGCTCATCCTATCTTCCGATCCATTACAAGCTAAGATCTATGATCTTAAACATTCAAATCCTCCAATATTGAGCGAACAAGCAATCAATGATCAACTCGCTACATTCGAACGAGTGCCATTCAAACGGATTCCCGAAACGCTCAAGGCACATACAGCGATGTCCTCTTATCCGCATATCTACAATGCAATGACATTCTTCCGATTAAAACCATCTGATCTCTTTCAGAAGATTGTCGGAGATATCAGAATAAAAGACTTCGTTTCTTCCGATCTGCTTTCCAGAAAGGGACTGGCACTATCAGACGGATATATTTACTGGGGTATCAATCCAGCCATTCTACATAAACTTCTAGAACTTAAAAGTCATATGGAACAGCAAAATCTCAACTGGAATGCCATCCAAGTAAATTCAGGACACCGAACACCGAATCACAATCAAAAAGTTCGAGGAGCTTCTAAGAGTCGTCATCTTCATGGCGATGCTCTTGACCTCAAAATAGGCGATGTCAATGGCGATCATAGAATTACAGCGGAGGATAAAAAACGAGTGCTTGAAATCTGTGAAGATTATATCATTCAAGATAAAGGCGGAGTCGGTAGATACCCTGGCACCATGATCATACACATCGATACACGCGGTAAAAAGGCGCGGTGGGATAGCTTTTAATTCCTTACTGCCGGACGACGAGCAACGCGCCATTCTTGTAATGAAAGTAATAAGACCAAACTAATTTCACCCACAAAATAAGCGATACCAAACCATTCCAGGGACGAGCGATACTCAAATAAAATGTACATCGTAAACAAACAATAGGCAATATTTAGAGCAGCCACCATTTTTAAATAGTGAGCTTCAGAGGAACGAAAATACCGAAAGGAAGAATGTAGCAAAAATCCAAAGGCACATCCTGCCAAGATATACAACACATCCTTGGGCAATCCAATCGCTTCTTGAAAAAGTGGCAATACGATTCCCAATAAACAAGTAGAAACCAAAGCTCCAATCGCATCTAGAGCGTATAAACTGCGATGTTGATTTAATAATGCATTCATATTCCTAAATATGTTTTAATTTGTTTGATCAATCGATCAAAAGATTCATTTCCATTCAATTCAACCACTGGATAGTGCACCCATTCTTTCCATTGACGATGTAAGGTAATGTTTGTTTGAGCTGCCTTTGGATCGTCGTACCTTGCTGCCCAGCGTAAAAACTCCTCAGAATTTTGACGAATTTTTGGATTCGATATCAACAGTTGACCATAACGCAATTTTTCCCGTTGACGAAGTCGATCCATACGTATGCCAGGCTCCACGATCAATAAAAATCCGATGTCAAAGGCATCGTACCAAAAATTACCCCAACTCATCATACAACCACTCAAGATAACATCTTCATGCTGAGAAAAATCTGATTGAATCCGAGCATTCCGCAAAGCCTTCGGAATTTTTTCTGTATAGGGAATAGGAGTTTCTTGCCAATAATAATCATCCGAATCAATGTACGGCCACCCCAGCTCATTCGCAAGATTTTGTGACAAACTGGTTTTACCGACACCCGATCCGCCATAAATATTGATTTTCATACTTCAAAAATACTAGACTCCTGGAAATTACGAGGACAGAAATTCGAATGTTAGAAAGATCTATACCCCTATTGTTCATCATTTCGGTCGTTTTCGTCTAAAATTTGGCATTTTACAGCAATTTACAAAAGTCTGTTGCAAGACAATTAAAATTGTCTTAGTTTTGACAAAATTTTTACACAATAATGACTATCAGACATATTATATATATACTTTTATTTGCATATTTTTTAATCTCATGTGAACAAGAAGAAAATTTCACCAAAATTGATGAGCGGCTCAAAGCGGCTATGGAGCGAAAAAGCGAAACAGGTACACTCGATTTTTATCAACTACCAAGTTCTACCGATTTTTCCAACATCCCTCAAGATCCGAAAAATCCCATCAGTCCTGCTAAAATCGAGCTTGGTAAATTACTTTTCCATGAGACAGCCTTCTCTACAGATGGTAAATTTCCCAATACATTACAAAGTTATTCTTGCGCTTCTTGTCATCATGCAGGCGCAGGATTTCAAGCCGGTATCGCACAGGGAATCGGCGAAGGAGGACTCGGATTCGGTGTACAAGGGGAAAGCAGAATGCGTAATACCTTGTGCGAAGCCAGTCTTTGCGATGTTCAACCCGTTCGATCTCCAACAATCCTTAACGGTGCTTATCAAGAGTTGATGCTTTGGAACGGCCAATTTGGCGCTACTGGATTAAATACAGGAACAGAAGCCTATTGGACCGAAGAAACGCCCAAAGCTGTAAATAATCTTGGCTTTGAAGGATTAGAAACCCAAGCTATAGCAGGTCTGAAGGTGCATCGCATCGCCTACTCTCAAGAGGCCATCGAAGATTTTGGATATAAAGCCTTGTTTGATAATGCCTTTCCAAATGTAGCAGCTGAAGAACGATATACCATCGAGCAGGCCGGCTTAGCAATTGCCGCTTACGAACGTACGGTCATGTCTAATGAGGCGCCGTTTCAGCAATATCTACAAGGAAATCTACAAGCCATGAGCAATGAAGAAAAACACGGCGCGCTGTTATTTTTTGAAGATGCTCAATGCGTCAGTTGTCATACGGGCCCTGCCCTCAATTCGATGGAATTTCATGCACTCGGCGTTCGTGAATTCAATCAGGCAGATGTAATTCATTACAATCCGGAAGACCCAGCTCAATTCGGACGTTTCTCATTTACGGAACAGGATGAAGACATGTATCGCTTTAAAGTACCGCAATTATATAATTTGAAAGGTCTAGAATTCTTTGGACATGGAGCGTCGATGCGTTCTATTCGCCAAGTTATCAATTATAAGAATCTTGCTATCCCAGAAAACACAAGTATTCCTCGAGAACGACTTTCAGATCAGTTCGTGCCCCTGCATTTGACCGATCAAGAAATCAATCACCTGACCTTGTTTATCGAAAACAGTTTATTTGATCCGAATCTAGAGCGATATGTTCCGGAGACATTGCCTTCAGGATATTGTTTTCCCAATAATGATCCGGTGAGTCAAGAAGATTTGGGTTGTAATTAAAAGGGCGATCCAGCCAGTATCTGTGCACTGCGTTTCAGATACCTGGCTGTCGGAGAGTTCCGGGCTCGTGTGTCCACTCGGTACTCTGTTCGTCCAAAAACGAACAGAGCACACTGCTGTCTGAAGCCAGCGTCCCTCCACATTCCTATCGCAATATTTCAGACTCCATATAGTGATCGAGCTTCTCCCTACCGCAAAACTCTACAGCAATAAGTGTAGATTTGATCTATAAATTGGACAGTACTCACATGAATTGGATCAAATCAACCATATGATCATCGAATCATACATTCAAACAGGAAACTCATTTCCGATCATCGTGCGGCATAAAGGACGGAAATGTCTCATCAAACTAAGAGCAGGCATGAGCGGAAAGTACGCCCTACTCAATGAATGGATTGGTAATAGAATGGGCTGTGCGTTGGGCATCTATACCCAAGAACCCAATTGGGTTGAAATTGATGAGCACATCTCCATGGATAGCCTACATGTAGAAGTCAAAGATGTAGTCCAAAAGAGCCTTGGGATCAACATTGGCTTCTCCTTCAAAGAAAATATATCCGAGATTTCAGCGGAAGCATTGAAAATAGTACATCCGGAAGAACTATATGAAATTTTCCTACTAGATCTGGTCTTCTTAAATGTCGATCGTACACCTTCCAATTTAAATTTGATCCGATACGACGGCGAAATTTATTCATTGGATTACGAATCCAGTCTATTAATACATGAAATCTTAGAAAACAAAGATTTTTCTAGTAATCAACGTATTCTTCAATCCTTTAGAAACAACCCCTTGTATCAGGAAATGGACAGAAAGATCATTCAAGCATTTCTAGATAAATTGAGCAATATCTCTTTTCCTAATATACTTTCCGACATTCCTGAGTCCATCTTATCCCCTAGCAATTATGAAAAATTGCTAACCGGCATCCACAAACGACATGCAAACCAGTGGTCATTAATCGATCGATTGGAAAAACTAAAAGACATGAAAGCCGAGCGCCCTGAAGACCTCAAGGCCAAATATCAAGAGAATCAACGCGCATTCAAACGAAAGTTCATCAAGAACTCCTCTTCTAGACATGAATAGGTCAAATCAGTTAAATAGGACGGACGACGATCTCGTTTTACTTGGATTCTGCCGCACGTTTCAAATCCGCGGCATATGTATCAAAATTTTCGTCAAAGGATGGCAATTGATTCGCGAATAATGGAAACATTGGACTGCTAATTTTCTCCGTCATCGTAAAACGAACTCCATCAGCCATTTTTTCGATAAGAAAAACCCGTTTCCCCATAGCATCACCCCAGACCATCCGTTCTTGATCTTGCATTTCTTTAATCCTGATTTTAAAGGTACGCTCCGGAGCCAAAGTGCTTTTTAATTTAATCTTTTCTCCAACTGCGATATCACCGTCGATGGATATCACCGTCGAATTCCAGTTCGGAAAGTCTTTGGCATCGGTTAACAATGTCCATACGGTAGCTGCATCAGCTTGAATTTCCGTGCTAACACTGGTCGTTCGACTAAAGGTTTTCTTGATGGTAGAAGCTGGTTGCGATTGTGCCATTAAAGAAATATTAAACAGTAAAAAAATGAAGAAAATACTTGATTTCATTGTATTAAGTTAAGCTCATTGAATGAACACAAAGCTACGTTCTTACTGCTATTTCTTACTTTACATTTGTTAAGAAATCACTTCTTGGATTGCTTTCCTGCTCGAATTCTTGACAAGGATACGGGGGACATTTGTAACATCGAAGCGATATCTTTTAATGGAGCCACCTGAATAAATCGAGGAAACATGTATTCGATATACTGATAATTTCTGGTCGCATCATTGGCCAATAAATTTACAAAAACATCTATCAAGATAATGTGCAAGTGTTCGGTTAAGAAGACGCCAAACTGTGCCCAATCTTTGTTGCTCGAATAGAGTTCAAGCAAGGATTGTCTTGATATACAATACGCTTCCGTATCTTCATAAAATTGAATATTAAATCGAGAAGCTTCTTGATGAACAAAGCTCTTAAATTCGGTGATAAAAGTCTGTTCGGGTTTCATCCAAAGGGTCTGTTCTGCCCCCTCTTCATCGTGATAAAAACATCGGGAGATCGAAGCTTTCGCAAAGTAAAGTTCGTTGGAAACTTCACCAGCTTTCATGACGATTTCTTTTGATCGGATTTCTTTTCTTTCAAACAGAGCCATCCCTTCTTCCAATGCATCTCGATCAAAGTTTGGATAATATTTTAAAATTTGTGCTTGTAGCTGTTCTTTCATTTTTACAATACTAAAGATTGATTTATTTACATGTAAAAGAAATTAATGACCTATTTGATTTGAATCGTCTTAAAAATTTCTATTAGTTCATATTCATCGAATTCCATATCGGATCTGATCCCAAGAAATAGTTTATTACTGATATTTTCATCCAAAGGCTCAAAATGTACACTTGAAATATTGGAATTCGTTTCGTCTTTCCATAAGGCAATTGATCTCTGATACGACCCAATAGTATCGACAATCAGTTTATAATTTTCTAATTCGTTTCTTTCTTCATCTGGTACATGATATGGAACCGTATATTTTTTGTCTTTATAATCGAATGAATATAAACATGTAAAAGTTTCTCTACTCTCCGTTAACGAATCCGTTATACCTTCTATCATTTCAAATTTGAGATTCTCAATTTCTGACAAAATATTTCTTATATCAATATTTTCGTTTGTTCCTTTCTTAAATTTCTCTTTTGTCAAACTATAGAATAAAACTAGCGATGAAAAATCCACATGCTTCTGTTTTTCAAGCATGAACGATTCCTTATTTAATGGAGGTCCCTGTGAATACCGGCCATAGTCGAAAATGAAAGAAGATTTTTTATTTTTTAAAGATCCCACAAAGGAATCGATACCATCCATTTGCTCATACTTAAAATCTTTAGGCAAAATAATGCTGAATTGATTAAATTCAATCAAATGAGTATCGTCATTTTCTTGAGGTATATACTTTACACTGTCTTCACAAGCAATTATAACGAATAGTGCCAATAATATATAAGAAGCAAGTTTCAGCTATGTTTCTATTTGAGCCTTTCAATTTTAATTGAATCAAGAATGTCTGTTCCTAGGAGACGATCACCTTGATGCGTGTACCAAGTACGTTTTTGAGGCAATCGAATGTCCTCATATTGAAGTTCGTCTGATAGCAAAATATATTCGCCATCTCCCTTTTCTTCATCGTGATAAAATCGATAACCGCTTAAAGCATATGTACTCGGATCGAAATAAAAATACCAGATATCATGACCGACAGCCTCTTCATATTCTATCCGTATTTGTAGCAAGTTTCTACCAAAAAAATCGACCTCTTTTACGGTAGGATCGATGATTGTGCCCGGATCTTTAAGCTTCATGGGCAACAGCCATAAATATTGATAATAGTTCTTCATCGTCGTTAAACGTTTTTCGGAAATTTTGTAGCGATCGATTTGATGTTGTGAAATCGTCGTATCTCCTGCGAGCGTAAAACGAGCATTCCCTTTATGCAAGCTAGATACCAATTCCCCGACTTCCGTAGGACGTCGCATTTGAAACATTTCGTTCTTAATATCAAAAGAGATACTTGATTTTCGATCTGATCCCCCGGGTCTGGTCTCCGTAAAAAACATGGATACTTCTTGATTAAAGAGCGTCCCATCAGGATCGTGGTATGCCATACTTTTTTCGAGCAAAGCGGTGGCTGTCATGTCTTGTGCATTCAATGCATTGAATATCAAGCATAGGCATAAAATCGTCAACCATTTAAATAATTTCATTCTTCGAACATTTCGGACCAAGATAAGAATAAACAGGAAACAAAAACGTCGTCTACTAGCTGCTCCAAGAGGAATATGAATGATCGATGAGATATGCATTGTAGTACCGTGCGTCTTCTGTTACTTCTTGACCGATCCAAGACGGCAACTCTATATTTTCATCATACTGATCCAGTTCGCATTCGGCCAAAACCAATCCAGCATTGTCCCGTTCAAAGACATCAATTTCCCAAATCTTACCTTTAAATTCTAATTGATATCGTTGTTTTTCAATAGCCGGTTTCTCACATAATGCCATCATTTCTTGAGCATCTTTCAGGGGTATTTCATACTCGAATTCGGAACGACGACCTTTATCAACTTTTCCTTTGATGGTTAAAAGGGCTCGATCTCCCTTGATTCGTACTCGAACAGATCGATGCAGATCTGATTGCAAATACGCTTGTCGTATATTTATCTTCGATTGTATCCCATCACGCCATTGATCATTCTTGACCAAAAACTTACGTTCTATCTCTACTGCCATTTTTGCTTCTAGCTTCCTTAATATTACAATATGAGCTCCATCTGTACATTGCTCCGCGCATACGGTGAAGGGTCGGATTCAATTCGATTAAATCCTAACTTTCTATACAGCGCCAAAGCCGGTTTCAAGACATCGTTAGTTTCTAGATAAACCCGATTAGCTCCTAAAGATCGAGCCTTTTCAATAACCGCTTGTCCCAATTGAAAACCAATTCCCTGCCCTTGTGCTTCATCCGATACCGCCATTTTAGCCAATTCATAGCTATTGCCTTTCATTTTAATCAATGCACAGACCCCGAGCACTTTTTCAGATCTGCAGGCTACAAGGATGGCGCCTCCTGGATCAATAATATACGTTTGCGGATGATCCAAGGCTTTATAATCAAGTTCTTCCATAGTAAAATATCGATCAATCCAATGCTTATTAAGTGTTCTAAAATCAGCCTGGAACTTCGGACTATAGTCGACAATCTGTACAGGTGGATTTTCCATATTATCCATTTATTTGCTTTCAAATTTAAGATAGTTGGATCAACTAAAAAACAAATGCCCCATTCCATTCGTAGGATTCAAGTAGCATTTGATGCGTTACCGCTGTGCAGTAGTAGGCGAAGCCTAGACAAGGATTTTTAGTACAATCTCAAAAAGACTAGATGGATGTATGCTTACAAAACCAATGAACGGTCCTGATACCATTCCATTAAAATCCTTGGCCGAGCAGACTTGCGAGCTACGAAACATAGGGCTCGAACGCCCAAATAAACAAGTAAAAAAATGGACATATGCCTCCCGTTAAATAGAGTATAAATACGCATAGATTTCCTCATGATTTCTTGTATTATTGAAGCTTCTCAACATTCTATACTATGCATTCATTAACGAACATACAGGATTGGACTGACATTACAGTGGCACGAGCTTCCATTTTTACTTACAATTGGCAAACATCGTATCCAGCCTTAAAGGCATTTCTTTTTCATAAAAACGACTTACTATGCGTCTCTCAAGAATCAGAAGCTACCCATCTTCGTTTTTATATGGGGCTCGATGATCAGACTGCGGACATGTTGGTCGTTGGTGTCGATCAACAGGGAAAAGATATTATCGAAGTAGATCCCATAAATAGTCAGGTTTATAATTTCGCGCTGCCTTGCCCTGCTGTATGTGATGATGGAAATAGTCCTTTACTGCATACCAGTACTTCGAACTTGGCGGAGCTTACATCCCGGCGATCCTTAAGACAAAGTCAAACGCAAAGTTGTGAGGAACGCTTATTTCAAATTTCAAGTCAAGATGCCTTTCAAAGAACCAAGGCTTGGCAGGATATCTACCCGCTAAAATCGGTTTTGTTCCCTCTGACAGACCTATATCAAATCCTGTCGGAATATGCTGCAGAAACGCTTCGTGTCTACTTTGGTAAAAGTGAAACACAAGACTTTCATCTGATTCTTATCGGCGTAGACGGACAAGGAAATGATATTATCCGCCCAAATTTGTACAGTAATCGAATAAATGCTTGTTCTACTTCGCAAACGGCGAGCTGTGATACTGATAGTTATTTATATCACCCCTAGGCCAAAAGGCATAAACCGATCAAGATGACACTTTCCCACTCCACATTAGTGACCATCTGTGAATATTCTCAGCTCTTTGTGTTGCTCCCATTCCTAGTGGGCGCAGGTCGATTTTTCCAACAAGATGTGGTCTACAAATTGCTGATTGGATTGATCTTTTCCGCCATAATTATCTCTGGACTCGCCTATCTGCTTTATGCGCAGGGTACTAATAATATGCCCTTACTCCATCTTTATACTATATTGGAAGGTAGTTTTTGGTGCGCCATTTATTATCAACGCTTCCATCATTCAAGCATCAGAAAAATACTTCTCTGTAGTGTGATTGGATTTGTGATACTTTGTCTGATAAACATATGCTTCTTTCAAAATCTGGAACAATACAATAGCTATAGTCGCTCTTTGGAGGCTGTATTACTGTGTGCCCTAGCCCTTTATTGGTTTTACTACAGAATGGTCGCATCCACGGATTCTTCTTCGAAGCATTCATCCTTTTTTCTGATCAATACGGCGGTGTTGATCTATTTTGCAGGCGCTTTTCTATTGTTTGTATTCAATAATTTCATGATTGTTTTGGGGCGGCAGCACGTTCTTGAGGCTTGGGCGATTCATGGTATTTTCTTGAGCATTCACTACCTTTTAATCAGCATTGGTCTATGGAGATATCAGGATTAAATTCAGCCTCTTCCATATTGTATATGGGTATGTTGGGCATGTTTACTTTGGCCTTGATCATCGTGGGATTGGTGTTGGTCTATAAGAAACGAATTCTACAAGAACAACTAAGATTACAGCAACAACAGATTGCCCATCAACAGCAATTATTGCAGAAAGGAATTGAGATTCAAGATGAAGAACGCAAACGTTTTGCAGCTGACCTACACGATGAAATCGGCGGTGGTATTTCTACGGTGATGCTCTATGTTTCTCAATTGGCACAAAAGACCGATGATATGCGGTTGATGCCCATTGAACTTGAAAAAATTCGTCTTCAATTGAATCGCTTATTGAATAGCTCTAGAAATATTTCTTACAGTATCATGCCTAAAGCACTAGAGGATTTTGGTTTGAAAGCTGCGTTGAGTAATCTCTGTTTACAAATCGATGAGGCCAGTGCGGCACATTGTTATCTGGCATGGCATGGTGAGCTGGATCGCTTGGCTTTTCATGTAGAATTGGGCTTATATAGAATCATCAAAGAAGTACTCACCAACGCATTGAAGCATGCACAAGCTCAGAACATTTCCGTAGATATAAGAAATCAAGAAGCGCGTTTAGATATTTGTATCGAGGATGATGGAATCGGATTCAACACCTCTGAGGAATACATTGGTGTCGGACTAAAGAATATATACGATCGTGCCTTGATTCTTGGTGTAGCCATAGCGTTAAGCTCCAGCCTCAAAGAAGGTACAAGCTATAACATGCATTATCAAAAACCTACTGTAGTATGAATCAAATCATTCAATTGGCTTTAGTCGATGACCATCCTCTTTTTCGCTCGGGCATCAAGAGTTTATTTCGAGATCAAGCGGATATCGAAGTATTGATGGAGGCGGCAGATGGTCAAGATTTCTTGAATCGACTAGACACAGCGAAGATCTTACCAGATATTGTATTACTGGATATTCGAATGCCTCAATTGGATGGCTACGACACCGCTTCGGTTTTGCTCCAAGAATATCCATCCATCCGGATTATCGTATTGACGATGCATGAAGAAGAGCGACATATCGTAAAAATGTTGGAACTAGGGGTGAATGGTTATTTAATGAAAAATGCGCCTCCAAATGAGGTGATCGAAGGAATTCGATATGTCATGGAACACGACTACTATTTTAACCACAAGATCGGGCCCATTATGAGGAAAGTGATGATGTATGCCTCCAAACCTACTGGATCTAGATCGTCTTATCTTATCACAAAACGAGAATTGGATATTTTACAATTGATTTGTAAGGAGTATACCAACAAAGAAATTGCTGACGCTTTGTTTCTAAGTTTCCGTACGGTGGAGGGCTATCGTAAAAAGTTAATCGCCAAACTTCCAGTGCGCAATACAGCTGGTTTGGTCGTGTATGCACTGAAACATGATTTGGTTCAGCTGGAATAATGCAACCGGAAAGATTGCCAACCATTGTTTCTTCAAGGATTGGCAATCTATTATTCATTGGGTTAAGCCCTATCCTACTTTCGTTCCGCAACTGGAGGCCCCATTTTTATAGATATAGCGTTCTTTAGCAGCTGTATCGCCAAAATCTCCTAAATCTGTCGAGAAAGAAGCATCTGCAGGCCAATCACCACAGGCAGATTTTAAAGTATACTCGCCGTTCGTATCTTCCATGATACAGAATATAGATGCTGGCAACCAGGCATTATTTCCTCCGTAATCGATCACCATACTTAATACATCATCCGTGGTAAAATTTTCCGAAAAAAGTGAACTATCCCAGATCCAAGTGGCGGCATCCCCTGAAGAATCTTTTGATCCGTACTTAGCCGTTCGACTATCAGAATCTGAATCTAAATCGATCACCGATCCACTATTCAGTGTAATTTCCAATTCGAAAGCATTGTTACTACCGGCTTGATCCTTTGTTGAAGTGTTCGCCACTAAATAGATTGTTTTGACATTTGACATAATAATTAAATTTTAATGAGGTAAATCAGGATTATTCAAATCCTGTTGTCGGTGTAAAATTAGATTAGAAGTCCATCGTGCAATAGTACCAAAATACGGTTTTGGCACAGGTATTTTGGGCTATTTTGGGGATGCATTATTCATAATCTGTCAAAAAAGCATATAAACTGACCGATTGATCGTTTAATCCTAGTTTTTTCCTCAACCTATATTTTGCCACTTTAATAGAGCTCGGTGATCGATAGAGTAATGAGGCAATCTCCTTCGTGGTTAATTGCATTTTTAAGAGAATGCAAAGTTTTATATTATTATCCGTTAAATCTGGAAAATTAGAAATCAGATTTTTGTGGAATTGCTCATTCGTTCGGATAAATTTGAAATTGACGTCGTTGATTATTTGTTTGTTGTGGGTACTATTGAGCGTTTTAAGAATGTAATTGGTCTTTTTATGCTCCTCCAAGTGCTCGTTTTTTATGGTACTTACTATTTCGTTTTTTATTTCCAAATAACTTGAAAGCATCAATAAACTGCTTTTTAGCTCATCATTTAAATGAATATTCGCCTCATGTAGTGACTCTTTTTGTTCTTCAATGATTTCATTTTTCTTGGCCAAATCGACATTCATTTTCTTGAGGTTGCTTTCGCTTTCTTTTAGTGCATTAAACAATTTTAGTCTTCTTTTAAAACTGAAGACCATCAAGAATAACAAGACGGCTATAATAAAAGCGATAAGTGTCAGTATTCTTTGTCTGAATAAATCTCGTTCGATTCGCTCATTCTCCAACTCAGCGTTTTTAAGGTTAAGAGATACCTCCATGTTAGCGATCAATGCTCGATTTTCTAATGTAAGGAGTACATCGTGTAGAGAGTCTGCTTTTATTTTAGCAGTACGCATGTCATGAATGTCATTAAAGGCATAATAAATCTCAGAAAGAAGATTGTATCCCGATGACTCGTGTTCTAAGGAATTATTTTCTTGGGCGATTTGAATGGCTTTGTTAGCAAATAAGAGTGCTTTCGACTTATCTTTTTTACCAGCTTTTAGGGCATGTTTTGCGAGCAATCGATAAAAATAAGTCTTGGTCTCATAGTTTTCAATCTCATCCATTGTTTTGGAGAGATCCTCTAGTGAAGTAGTGGATTGACGTCCACTCAACTGATCCAATTGAAATTGATTGATGCTCGCCCAAAAGTAATTTCGCTTGATATACTTTTCTTGGAGCAGATCAAAGATTTGTTTATTAATCCGTATGCCTTCGTTCAACAGTTCCTTCTTCGAATAAAAATAAGGTTCTTCGGTAATCATGATGACGTAATTGGTCAAGAGTAATATTCGATTCTCATAATCAGGATATTTCTCCAGCCAATCAAACATGATTTTATAATATTGAAGTGATTGCTCGAAAAACTTCATTTCGTAGTGAAGAATGGCCAATCCGCCATAGGCCCTAATTATATTAGGATGATTGGCTCGTTCGTAGTGGTCAATAGCCTTTTGATCCAGTTTAATACCACGCACGTGATCTTCACTCAGGTCGCTTGAAATAGCCTTCAGTAAGGCGATATGACCAACCAAAAGGTCTTTGATTTGTTCATCCTTTATGCGCTCTTCTAAAGAAATTAAGTATTCGATGATGAGCTGAATATCATGACCATGATACAGCATCTGCGAAGCTATATTGTAATAGGCATTCATACATGCCACCTGCTCTTCGATTTCTGCATGATCCAACAGCCTTAAGCTGAATGCAATGCTTTTTGCCGGATTAGAATAGGCATGAAAAACCATAGAATCTTCTAGAATCCTCGAATCATTGATTGCAATGTGCTGATAATATTCATTGTGCAATCGAATGGAATCAAAACAGGCTATCAATTCAATGGAAGGTTGAACGAGGGCGCTGGAAGACTGGGACCAGAAAAACAGCATGATAAATAGGGGGTACTTCATCATGTTCGTCGAGATTGAATTTTCACGTGCACGAAATGCTATTCCGTCCACACTTTATGTTCGGATTAATAACTTGACAGCACAAATTACTTGTGCGTCTCAAAAGATTTTGTCTTTTTTGTTTAAGTAGCCCCCAGTAAAGACTCGATTATAAATCGAAATTTCTTGCTATAATGAAGTTAGAACTTTTTTCCGAGCCGAACGCTTTAAATCAATTAATTAACACTTTATACAGGAAAAATTGGAGAAAGATGGAAGGATTCACCCAATGAAACTACGAAAGGACAAAGCCAACTATCAAATTCTTAAAGGGTATACTCAAGGGGGATTGATACCGAATTTATTTTATTCTTTGATAAATTTAATAACGGTCTGATCCTGAACCAACAAATACATTCCTGGAAGAAGTCCTGATACATCCATCTGTTTCGAATTGGAGCTCATGACTTGTTGACCGTAGATATTATATATGAGATATGAGGGGGAATTAACATCCTTACTTTCTTGGATATAAAGCATGTCACTCACAGGATTTGGATAAATGGAAAACTCATTTTCCATATGTTGATCCTGTATTCCAACCGGTGTTTGAATACAAGAATGTTCATATTCTGTAGCTACTTTCCAAGCTATTTCTTGAAATTTCAAGGCTAAGTCTTCTGAGGGTGCCTCAAAATCACCACCCCACCATACTTGCAATTGATTCGTAAGTCCCACAGGAGAGGTTTCAAATATGGTGGCAAAGTGAACACAGGCCACAAAATACTTTCCAACATCATTTAAATGTATATTATCCGAAAATAAATCTTCTATTGAATTGAGCCCGGGCATTGTTCCCATCGCAACGGAATCATATACCTGTGCCAATCCTTGAGCCGCTGGTATCAGACAGACTGGATTGGCAGGACTGTATCGATGATTCAATGTATCGACGACACTTTCCCACATCGGCAAATCATCATCCAATCGTTCACGCCACGGATTGCTATCAATGTCATAATCACATCCCGTCGGAGTACCGCTTAGAATACAATGCCAATCTTCATACAGATATACTTTGACATTAGGTTGATATAGTAGTGCAAATACAAAAAAACTGTCTGCATACTCATATGTTTCTTCTATCAAATCTCCATATCGTGGAACCGCTTCCGTTAAAACGACCACATCAAAATCACCCAGCGGTAACCCCCCATTTTCATCATAAAATCCATAGTAATGAGGAGGATTAGGCGTGTAATCATTGGCATCCTTTCGATCCCATTGCCATCTCAATGGTGCTCCTGGAATACTTTGATATACCCAATCAAACTCTGTCGATAGATGATCCATAGCTAATGATTTAACCATGTCTGGTATTTGATCGCTCAGGCTATGCCCGACATAAAATGCTTTTAAATCTTGTGCCTTGATTCCAAAGGCCCAAAGAAGTGGGAATAATAGAATAATTGCTCTCATTATTTTTTCATTTTTCTGGCTTAGTAATTCACAGAAGGGTTTCCTGATTCTAAATAAGAAATAAGATTTTGATACGATTGCTCATTACCTTGAATAAAAAATTTCATCAAGGACATGTATTTGGCATTGTTTTTATATCCAATTCCGTAAGAGGTCACTTTTGTTCGATGCTTATCCAGAGATTCAAAGAGGATGACATTGTATAAATCTTTTTCATCTTCTTTCATAAAGGCTGGAAAATTTTCCGTTAATTCTGCTTGCAAGGTCAATAATCGAAATGGTACATAATTGATAATATGCAAGGTAATAGTGCCGGCATCCCCTATCTGACCTTCCTTATTATAATTGGTTTTTATGGTACCGTTTAACCTCAGATCAATGGATGCCTTAGCCGCTGCCCAAGCTTGCATACCGCGAGCAGTGGTATAAGCATTCCAAACGGAATCCACCGGAACATTTACTATAAACGCTTGAATCAGCACTAATTCTGGTGTATGTGATGTGTCAATTGTGGAGGTCACTCTCGCAGAAGAAACTTCGTTTTCTTGTGCGAGTAACACAGAAGAATAGATCAGAAAAATTAAAACACTAACTATAAATTTCATTTCGATTTATTAAGATGTGGCCAATACATACTTATTAAAAATAAGTATTTTTTTAGTTTGATAAAACGATTAGGTCAATTGAAAGATCGTCATGATTAAGGTAGCCAGTCCGATCATGGATGTTATAAGACCAACTTTCTTCGATTTTATCCAACCAGCCATCGAAATAACTAAGATTAAAAATAATATGCCCAAGAAAAAACACATACTTCCAGTTACTCTGGGATAAAATAAATCTTTGCTGGATACCTGAATTGGATAGCCCTCCGTCGTCATCAATACTACGCGTGTCATGGCAAATACGGCGATCAAAAAACTGCTGGCCGCTAAGGTCGCGATAATCAACATAAAATTGGTTAATCGATTGGCTTTGTCGGAAACCAATAGGCTAACTATCACCGTAATTGAAAAACCGCTTAACAATGAACTTATTAATATAGTTTGATTTGCTAGTTGATTCCAATATTCAAAGGGTATTTCGGACATTCTTCGTTTTTTACTGAATGTATTTCACGTACATGTATGGTACAAAATAAATCATTCAGTTATAACATGCATGAAGAATGTTGCATTATTATCGAAGTTAATACGTTTTTATGACCACACATGGATATCTAAAACGGATAGATATGTATCACTGAAATATCAAATAATAGCTTGATGGAGTGTTTTTCCTGAATTTTATAACGGTTTCGTGTATGAACTACAATGTCAAACATTTGTAAAAAAAAGATTTGGATGATTTTTTTTGGCAATCATTATCTAACTTCGATGTATAGGATAGCCAGATTTAATTCTGGTATAAGGAGATTCTTTATTAGAAATATTAAAGAATCCTTACTTATAGGGGGTTAATTTGTAGGGAGAGAACAAACAGAAATTGCGTAAACTTGTCCTCTCCCACAAATACTTGTCCACAGATCGTTTCTCAGAATTTTATTAATATTCTTGCTCTACTACTTTAACAAGACTGGATTATTACATTCGAAAATCCGCGTATGTTATAGGAGCATTCTGATGGCAGTTCTAATATTGCTTTGATCATAGATGTAGTATTTTACATATTATAAAAACAAAAAACCTCGCCGAAGCGAGGCCACTACAATTCGCCCAATCCCTATCTAAAATCGGTTCCAATTACTAGAATCGGAATGGTATTCAATATATTTTAAGCTAAATAAGACGGTTTTTGAAAGGTGAAAAAAACTGTTGGAACCATTAGACAATATTTAGTAATATCAGATAACGAATTGAGGCTCCAACAGCTAACTACCCTTAGTTGAATACAAATTTAAAATCAATGTTATTTTCTAGAGTATATGGGGGATATACATTTGGTTGCATCTTGAAATAAATGGCTAAATAATGGGATACAAGAAGTATACATTCAAGATTTTGACCGAATTTAAGTTGCTTTTCTAATTCCCCCATCGAAACAAGGGAAAATAATGTTGGTGCGCAAAGAGGCTATTCTCTTGTGACCACGGCAGGACTGTTGCACGTCCTTTCTCCTCAAAGGTCAAAATATCCACAACGCTCGTGTGACAGTTTTTCTTTTTTTACGGCTTTCGCTGCAAGCAACATAGCCTCCAAAAAAGACAAACCTCCTTGCACACCAGCGCAAAGAGGCTATTCTCTTGTGACCACGGCAGG
>JAHDFB010000016.1:0-23543 GCA_020628475.1 Saprospiraceae bacterium
GTGCTTCGGTATCTTCAACCGTCACTGTTTGTTCACAAGTCGCTGTGTTGCCAGCTTCATCTGTTACTGTCCACGTGATCGTCGTTGTTCCAACACTATAAGGTTCAGTAGCATTATTAATAACGGAAGCTATACCGCAAAAACTTGATGCCGATGCATTTCCAAAATCCACACCTGTTGCTATACAAGTGCCGGGATTTGTTGAAACCGTAATATCCGAAGGACAAGTAATTGAAGTTTCACAATCTGCTTCACAATAATTAAACAATGGTATCGCAAGGGCATGAGAATTACTTGGACCATCATCCAATGGTCCATTGGAATAACAAATGGTGAAGCTATTTATTACACCATTGGTTGATGCAACCACGGCACCATTTGGATCAGTATGAGCATATGCCACATTCGTATAAGGCGCAGCCGCCGATTGACCGGTAATTCTTATGATATTATTTGTAGAATTTGGATGTAAAGCAATATTTACTGGAATATCCGTACCATTATAATCTGCAAAAAACCGAACCGAATCTTGAAAGGTTTGTTCACCTATCCCAACATTATCATCTATATCAAATACACTATACTCTTGTAATATTATTGGTACGGAGAAGTTATGTTCTAAACACACTTCTTGACCTGTAGCTGTGGATGTAACTTGATATGAAAGATATCCAGGACCATAAAAAGAATTGGATTCTGTATAATCACCGTAATCAGACGGGTTCCCTGTATCCGTATTCTGATCAAATGGATCAATAAGATTAATTGTTACGCTCGTTCCTCCTACTGTGTAGGTATTAGAAACATCATCTGGATTCCAGACAGCTTGATTACCAGAAGTAGCACCTTCCCAAGTAAAATCTATATTAGAACCCGGTAGGCAGCTTTGGGCATTTAAAAAATTTATTGATATACCAAACAATAAGTACATCAATATTGATTTGTGGTGAATCTTACTAAGGGTAAAGATTCTTTGCAGTGGTTTTTGTCTATCCATATTCATATAATAGTGAATGAATAATTCTATTCGTTGTCGGGAAACGCGAATAAATTGATAGAGCCCCAAAGATGAGTAATTGATATTACATATTACGAAATATCATAATATTTAACACTTTGAATAATAGTTAAAATTTGCAATTCTGGAAGAAACCAAAATATTCGCTGAACAATCTAAGGGTGGTATATTTGGATGACATGTTAATGGCCATCACATGTCTATGACTCGAAAAAAAAACGAAACCCTCATTTATTTATTAATTTTAACACTTGAAGTTATGTTAAATTTATTTTGACAAGATTTAGAGTAAATATCAATGGGTGCTAAGGTTTTCAAAAATGCGCTTCAAACTCTTTTCAATGGGAGTATAATGATTGCCATATAATTCTATACTCCTCGAATGATCGAACCGATATGATTTACTCGTTGTCTGAATCGCAGATTTACTGATTTCCGAACGAATCCCAAAAATAGAAAATAACAACTTTGTTAACGGAAGAAGTAATAAAAGGAGTGTAGGGTTCAACTGTCTGACTTTTACATTTTTGCTTCTAAATGCATTGTACTGTTCGTATAAGTAAGTGTATTTTAAGTTGTGACCTGAAAGAATCATTTTTTCACCATTTTTCCAATCTTTTAGTGCACATAAGATGTATGCAACCACATCCTCGACATCGACAAAACCATTGGCTCCTTTGGGTGATAAGCCAGGAATCTTTTTGATTTGGGTCCAAATATTTGAACTTGAAGTATTTCTTTCAGTGGCACCCAAGATAATACTTGGTTGAAATATCATCATATCCAAGCCCTCAGAAAAACCTCTCTCCACCTCCATCTCTGCCAAAAACTTAGAATAAGCATAACTCGTAAATTGTAAGCTATCATTCCAAAAATCTTGTTCATCGATAAGTTGTTTGCCCTCCTTTCTTCCCAATGTCGCGATACTTGAAATATGAATCAGTTTTTTACCGCTTCCAAGAAGTTCATTGACCAATCGTTTTGTTCCTTCTACATTGATATCGAATAAGCGATCATCATCTTTCTTTTTAAAAGAAACGACAGCTGCCGCATGAATGACTACATCAACATCCCTCACAAAGTCTTCCAATACACCGTACTCTCTGATATCCGCTTGAACCCATTCCATCGGTTCTTTTTTTAGAAAAGTTGGGACAAACGAGGAAACATGGAGTCCTTTTACGAGATAATCTCCCGTGCTTAATAATGCCTTCGCCAGATGCGATCCTAATAATCCGGATGCCCCTGTGATTCCAATTTTAATTTTTTCCTTCATAAATAGCTGCTGATATCGTATTTCTGGAAGCGCCTGTATATTTACTATATACATTATGTTTTCCCAAAAGTCGATAATATGCCAATAATCCCATCAAAAGTAATTCCTTATATTCTATAAGTTCTGAATGAGGAACCTTAGTTTCAACTTGAATGTTTTTCACTCTACTCTTCAACATATCTATCAAGGTCTTGTTTAAGGCCCCACCTCCTGTCACTAGCATCTTGTATCCAAATTCAAAAGATGCATGCTGTTTCATAATTCTTAAGGATCGTTCTATTTCATCGACAATAAAATAACATGCACTAAACATCAAATCTTCTACCCTTGAATCAAATCTTGGAATAGCGGACAATATCTGTTCCCGTATATAATTATTATCTAATGATTTTGGATAATTCTTAGAATAGTAAGGATCCGAATGTAAAAATTCTAAAAATGATGGATCCAAGGAACCAGAAGATGCTATATGACCATCTCGATCATACTCCAGTCCCTTCAAACCAGCCAGCGCATTTAACAATTGATTGCATGGCGCTATATCATATGCTACATATTCTGACAGGGATTTATAACTAAGATTACAGATTCCACCTAAATTAAGATTAATCGGAAAGTCATTAAACAGCATCTCATCTGCTAAAGCCATCAAAGGTGCTCCCTGTCCACCAAGAGCAACATCCATGCTACGGAAATCACCGACAACCATTCTGTTTGTCAATGCCGCTAGAGTGGCGCAACATCCGAGTTGAAACGAAAAACCCTTTTCCACTTCATGAAATATTGTATGACCATGAAAAGATATAGCTGCACATTCAATAGGCTCTACAATTGATTTAAAGTAATCATGGATTACTTCAGCATTATAAACAGCATATTCAGCATGGAGAGTCAATAAGCTTTTTGCTGACAATCCCACCGCGGAGAATAATCTTTCTTTCCATGCATCCGAATATGGAATAGTCTGAGCATAGCAAATCTCCCATTTGAATGAATCCGGTAATTCAACAAATTTGATGATCCCTATATCAATACCATCCAATGAGCTGCCGGACATCAATGAAAGTATGTTCATCTCTTTCTTTTTGGGCGTAAGCCCCTATATTATGATTACTTAAAAGTAAAGGTATATTTAGCCAAAGCTTCTATTTGTTCTGCCGTCAAAGTATTTTCAAAACCGATCATTTTTCCCTTTCCTTTTTTAATCAATTCCACCCTTGGTCCCAATGATAATTCTGAAAGTCGCAGGTCCTTCGCCCCATTCACACCTAATCGGCCATCCTTTCCATGGCATATCGCACAATTTTGCTTAAATAATGCAGCCGTTGCATCATCACCATTTTTCTTTCCAGTCTCTCCACAGGATAAAAAACTAACAAAAATACCTAAGAAGAAAATAGTGGCTAATAAAATATTATTTCGCATATAATTTATGATTTGCCCCAAATATAACGAGTTCATGCTTGAATATACTACATCCCATTTGCATTCTGACAATCAGCAAAATAAATGATTGAGCCTGTTCATTTTAAATGCGAAAAAACTGAGGAAACTTTAAACTAAAAAATAGTTTCCACAGTTTATCTTATGTACTTTTGTATCAACTATGAAGGAAAAAATCAAACATGTTGCGATTGATCTGTTCATGAAATACGGCCTAAAAAGTGTTTCGATGGACGATATCGCCAAGGCAGCTGGAATTAGCAAAAAAACGATTTATCTCAACATAAAGGATAAAAAATCTTTGGTGCATGATAGTCTCATCGATTTCATAATGGAGGATAAAAAAAATGTTCTAGAAGCCGTCAACAGAAAAGATTGTAACGCTCTCGAAAAAATGATCATCATTGCCCAGCAAGGTATTGAAATGTTCAAAAAAATTAAGCCAACTGTAATCTATGATTTGAAGAAATATTACAGAAATAGCTGGGAGGTCATACAATCCTACCACTTCGAATTTATGCATGCCATTATAAAACAAAATATCCTAGAAGGTCAAAAAGAACAAGTCTATCGAACAGATGCCGATGCTGATATAATTAGTAAGCTTTTTATCGGTAAAATGATCATGTTAGCGGAAGAAGATCAATTTCCAATTCATCAGTATTCCAAACCTACCCTTTTTGCACAGCAATTGCTCTATCATCTCTATGGATTAGTCAATTACCAACATTATAAACAATTAGAAAAAACATCCATTTCCATAATACAACAAACAACTCTAAAATAATGAAATATATACTCACTCTTTGTGGAGCCCTTTTTATTACTTTAGCCAGCTATGCTCAAGACGCTTTTACTGTTGAATCAGCCGTTCAATACGGTTTAAAAAACAGTACTGCCGTAAAAATGAATAATATTGATATAGCCAGAGCTGAACAAGATGTCAAAGAATATTACGCCATCGGACTTCCAAAAATTAACGCTTCTTCTCAATATCAACATTATCTAGAGATCCCTGTGTCTTTTGTACCTGCAGAATTCTTCGGAGGACCTCCCGGTACATTTGCAGAATTACAATTTGGATTATCGAACACGTTGGTGTCTGGTATTAATTTCAACACCTTAATTTTTGATGGTTCTTTCTTTACAGGTCTAAAAGCGCAAAAACTCTATCGAGAATTAACTAGAAAATCCATTAATCAAACGGAATTTGATATTCGAAAAAACATCACTGAAGCTTATGTGAATGTTTTGATCGGTTTGGAAAATATTAAAATTCTGGATAAAAACTTAGAGAACCTGGATCAATCGATTACGGAAACACGCGCATTTTATGAGAATGGATTCGTAGAAAAATTAGATGTAGATCGTCTAGAATTATCCTACGACAACTTAGTTGCTCAAAAAAAGACCATCGAACGTGTAGTCGAACTAGGAAAGAATCTTCTCAAATTCCAGATGAATTATCCTTTAGAAAAAGAGATCATTCTAGAACAAAATTTGGATGATATCGTCAATGTCGTTCTTACCGAAGAGGTACAATTGGATGAAAAACCAAACTACAAGCTTCGACCCGAATATGACGCTCTATTATTAACCCAAGAACTCAATAATATTAACCTCAAAGCAACCAGAAATGGTCGATACCCAAGCTTGACTGGATTTGGTAATTATCAAACCCAATTGCAACGAAATAACCTATTTGATTCTGATGAGCCCGGTTTTACACCGATTTCAATTGTTGGTCTTCAACTAAATGTTCCCATCTACAATGGTGGTTCGGTCCGAATAAAAGAGAATAAAATCAAATTGGATATTGAAAAGACAGAATTGCAACGAAAAGAGTTCGAACGTGGTGTCAATCTTCAAATCAACAACGCATATCAACAATATCTAAATGCAAAAGAAGCCGTCTATTCTGCTAAACGAAGACAGGCTTTGGCCGAAGATATTTATGATATAACCCTGATCAAATACAAAGAAGGTGTAGGTTCCAGTATCGAGAAAAGTCAAGCTGAAAGAGAATTGTACACCTCTCAACAACAATATATGCAAGCTCTTTTTGACCTGGTATCAAGTAAAATAGCTTTGGATAGCGCCTCTGGAAAAATCAGTAAGAATACCTATTAAAAAAACAAATCGTAAAATACTTCAATACAACTATAATGACAAAATATATTATTATACTAAGTTCTCTAATGCTTCTCTTAGGAGCTTGTCAAGCACCTAAATTTGACATAGAAACGGCCGATCTCGAAGGTCTGAAAAAAGAGCAAAAAAGCTTACAGGCGAGTATTCTTGAACAAGAGGGAACGTTGAAAGCAATCGAGGAGAAATTGCTCGAATTGGAACCTCCGAAAGAAAAACCGAAAAAAGCAGTAACCAGCTTTATTGCAAAAAGTGAAACATTCAAAAGCTACTCCGAACTTCAAGGAAACATCGCTTCTTCCGATGCCGTCATGATTTCAGCAGAAATGGGTGGAAGAATCACCAGCTTGAATCTTGAAGAAGGCAATTATGTTCGTAAAGGTCAAGTCGTTGGTACGGTCGACATGGAAACCCTGAAGAAATCCATCAAAGAGTTAGAAACTTCTTTAGAATTGGCAACAACGGTATACGAACGCCAAAAGAAATTATGGGATCAACAAATTGGTTCTGAAATTCAATATCTACAAGCCAAAAACAACAAGGAACGATTAGAAAAATCAATGGAGACAACTAAATCGCAACTTTCCAAAGAAAATATTATCGCTCCCATGAGCGGATATGTTGATATGAAGTTTTTGAAAGCAGGTGAATTGACTTCTTCAGGTGCACCTATTGCTTCCGTGATTAATACCAGCAGTGTAAAGGCGGTCATTGATGTACCAGAGAATCTAGTCAGTTCTGTACGAAAAGGAGACAAAGTCAATGTATCTTTTCCAGCATTAGGAACCGATCGTGATGCTCGAATTTCCATGGTAGGAAGATCCATTAATCCAGCTAACCGAACGTTTAAAATTGAAGTAAATCTTTCCAACCCTAAAGGACTTCTCAAACCAAATCTAATGGCATTGACAAAAATTAATGATCAAACTATCAAAGATGCTGTTTTGATTCCGACGGAATTAGTCCAACAAGATGTAAGTGGTAAATCCTTCGTATACATCATAGCTGAAGGCGAAGAAGGACCCTATGCTCAGAAAAACTTAGTTACAACAGGTGCTAGTTATGAAGGAAAGATTGTGATCGAATCCGGTATCAATGCTGGTGATCAGGTCATATATCAAGGAGCAAGAGGACTCGCTCAAAATGATTACGTCATCGTTAAAAATGAAAACGAATAATGGACGAGAACAAACAACAAGACAACAAACGCGTAGGTCTAAAAACCTTCTGGCTCACCAATTTAGCCGTCGATAATAAGGTCACGGTGTATTTAGTAACGGCCATTATTTTACTTTTTGGATTGACGGCCTATAATACCATGCCTAAGGAATCTTTTCCAGAAGTTTCCTTCCCGCAATTGTTTATCAATACACCTTATTTCGGTAACTCAGCTGCGGATATAGAAAACCTAATTACTCGACCACTTGAAAAAGAAATAGGCGGTATATCGGAACTTAAAAAGATTACCTCGCAGTCGATGCAAGATTTCTCCATTATTACGGCGGAATTTGATACGGATATCGATATGGAAGTGGCGACACGTAAAATCAAAGACGCGGTAGATCGAGCAAAACCAGATCTACCAACTGACTTGCAAACCGATCCAGAAGTATTGGAAGTCAATCTATCCGAATTACCGATCATGAGTGTCAACCTTTCTGGTGATTATAGTAATGATGGATTAAAAATCATGGGAGATCGATTAGCAGACGAATTAGAAGACATCAAAGAAGTCTCTGCAGTCAACCTGAAAGGGGTTCAAGATCGTGAAGTCAAAATCAATGTGGACCTACTTAAGATGCAATCCAGACAGGTGAGTTTTGGTGATATCGAAAACGCCATTCGATCAGAAAACGTAACCCTATCCGGTGGAGAAATCGTAAAAGATGATTTTAGAACCTCTTTGCGGGTGGTTGGAGAGTTTGATAAAGTGGAAGAGATCGCAGATATCATCGTAAAAAGTGAAAACCAAAAACCGATCTATCTTCGAGATATAGCCGATGTACGATTTGACTTTGAAGAACAAACCAGTATTGCTAGAGCAAATAGCTTACCGGTAGTTTCATTGGACGTTATCAAAGGAAGCGGCGAAAACTTACTTTCGGCATCCGACAAAATCAAGGAAACCGTCATGTTAGCACAGGAAAAATACTTGCCAGCCGATTTAGAGGTAACCTTCTTCAACGATCAATCGAACCAAACAAGAGACTCCGTAGAAAATCTTGAGAATAGTATCATTTCAGGTATCATTCTCGTGGTTCTAGTATTACTATTTTTCCTTGGGTTAAGAAACTCGATGTTCGTAGGTGTGGCCATCCCACTATCCATGTTAATGGGATTTCTGTTATTAGGTGCCTTGGGTTATACATTAAACATGGTCGTACTTTTTGGACTCATTCTCGCCTTGGGAATGCTCGTGGATAATGGAATTGTGGTGGTCGAGAATATCTATCGATATCGACAAAATGGATTCTCGCCAGATGAAGCAGCCAAATACGGAACCGGAGAAGTTGCTCTCCCAATCATTGCTTCCACTGCAACAACCTTAGCAGCTTTTATACCGCTGGCATTCTGGCCTGGATTGATGGGAAGTTTTATGAAATACCTGCCGATCACACTAATTATAGTACTTTCTTCTTCATTGTTTGTAGCATTGGTGATCAATCCAGTATTGACTGCCAAATTTATGAAAGTCGATAAAAAATTAGTAGACAGCAAAGCCAAATCGAGACGAAGAAGAAGAATTTTGATCATTGCTGCAGCATTCATTATTACAGCTGTTTTGGGAGCACTAGCATCCAATATTTCAATACGTAACTTAGCAGGTACAGCAGCATTTATCACCCTACTCAATTACTTTGCACTGCGACCGGCATCTCTATTCTTTCAAAACAAGGTGGTTCCATGGATGGAACGTGTCTATGATCGATTCATTCGATTTGCGCTCAGAGGAATCATGCCGATTGTCATATTTGTCGGGACTATAGTAGCATTGTTCGTGGTAATGGCAGCGCTTGGTGCCAATCCTCCGAAAGTAGATCTGTTTCCGACAGCAGAACCACTCTATGTGAATGCATTCTTAGAATTACCGATCGGTAAGGACATCAAAGCAACCAATGAGATATCACGAGAAATAGAAAAACGGGTTAACGAAGCGATCAAACCATATGACAATATCGTTGAGGCGGTATTGACTCAGATCGGAGAAAATACCGGAGATCCAAATGCAGGCCCTGCCTTCGGTGCATCTCCACAATCGGCACGTTTGACGGTAACTTTCGTACCATCTGATCAACGGGGTAAATTGTCTTCAAAGGAGGCAATGGAAGATATTCGAAACGCCGTAAGAGGTGTACCAGGTGTTCAGATCGTAGTAGATCAAAACGCAAACGGTCCACCTCAAGCAAAACCGATTAATATTGAAATCAGTGGAGAACAAGTCAATACACTAGCGTCTATTTCTGAAGACATGATTGCCTTCTTAAATCGATCAGGTGTAGCCGGTGTAGAAGAATTGAAAGCCGATGTGAAAATTGGAAAACCAGAAATTCAGGTAGACATCGATCGAGCAGCTGCACGTCGATTTGTTAAGTACCTACGGTATTGCCGACGCCTTGAGAACATCAATCTTCGGAAAAGAAGTATCTAAACTGAAAATCGGTGAAGATGACTATCCGATTTTCATACGTTCGGCGCCAGAATATAGAACCAGTATCAGTAATCTACTGAATCAGAAGATTACCTTTAGAAATCCAGCAAATGGACGAATTGCTCAGGTACCTATCAGCGCAGTAGCTGATATCGATTATAAGTCGACCTATACCTCGATCAATCGAAATGATCAAGAACGGATTATCACGATTACGTCCAACGTATTGGCAGGTTACAATCCAAATGAGGTAGTCGAAGCGCTGAAAGTAGAACTGGAAGATTTTGATATGCCAGAAGGTTATCAATACAATTTCACAGGACAACAGGAAGAACAAGAAGAGCAAATTGCCTTCTTATCCAAGGCCCTTTTAATCGCTCTATTCTCGATCTTCTTAATCATTGTGATGCAGTTTAATTCGATTTTATCGCCGATCATCATCTTATTATCCGTCTTATTCTCCTTGATTGGGGTACTACTCGGATATTTGGTGACCGGTATGGACTTCATCATCGTCATGTCCGGTGTAGGAATCATATCCTTGGCGGGAATCGTAGTAAACAATGCCATCGTATTGATCGATTATACCAATCTGGTCGTACAGCGTAAACGAGAATCACAAGGACTTGCTAGCATGAATGATTTGGACAAAGAATCGATCAAAGAAGCGATTGTAAAAGGTGGAGCAACAAGATTGCGTCCTGTAATTTTGACAGCGATTACAACGGTATTAGGATTGATTCCGTTAGCAATCGGTTTGAACATCAATTTCTATACCTTGATTTCAAGTTCAGATCCGCAATTCTTCATCGGTGGAGATAATGCAGCATTCTGGGGAACCATGGCAAAAACGGTGATTTACGGTCTCATCTTTGCGACCTTCTTGACCTTGATTGTTGTTCCAGTAATGTACTGGTTATTCTACAGATTACAGCGATTTATGGGCTATCTTTTCGGTACTAGAACGGCCAAAAGCTAGTCACTTTTCGACGATGTACATAAAGCCAGTCAGATCATTCTGATTGGCTTTTTTTATTCAATAGCTACCTTGCTAATAATACAACGTATAAAAAATAGCGCCATTCAGAACATATTCACAACCATTCAGAACATAGAAAAGTATTTATCTATATCACACGTTTTAATCAACTAAGTTTACTGCATCAATTATATAGGAGGCGGCTGAAAATCCTTTAAAGAGTAAGCACTATTTCTAGTATCAAATTAAAAAAGAAAATGAAAAATTCCCTATTAATTATTATGACATTCGCAGTAGTAAGTCTTTGTGTGGTCTCATGTACCTCATTCTTAAATGTTTGCGAAGAAATCGAATGTAATACAGGAACCCTGAATGAAGACTGTACTTGTGATTGTCCAGATGGCTTTAGTGGCGACAACTGCGAAATCGAAGATTTATGTTTTAATGTCACCTGCGATTATGACGGTAATTGTGTGGATGGAACTTGTGTATGTACCAGTTTAACACAGGATTATATTACGGGTGATTGGTTAATTGCCGGTAGTTTGGAATATAGTTTTGCAGCGGATGGCACTTGGGATCTCAAAAATAATCCAGATAATGGTACCTATACGATTTCTGATTCACCAAAAAGAATCAACATCAGTTCTTCCGTAGGTGCAGATTACTATTGGGACCTACCAGAAGATCAATTTACTTGTGACGAATTCCATCTTGTACAAGATAATGGTGCCGAAGGAGATGCTGTAAGACAATAAGGCATAAGTTCACCGAATAAAATTATCATATATAGCCAGTCAGTTCATTCTGATTGGCTTTTTTATTGGCTTTTTTTCTATAAAATTAGGGCGATGGCCAAGCTATCCGTGGTTTCCCTAAGGTCATCCCGACATTTCATGTCGGGATCGCACCAAGGCGCGACCACTACTATCTTTATCGCAGTATAGGCACTCTATATCCAAGCTACATATATTATCTGAGCATCAAACATTTTATTAGCCTTCTAAAAAAGGTGATTAACTCCTTTCGAATCAGGATAAAACCGCTCGATTCTAGCCAACATCCAAATTAACTTTACACACAACTTGCAAGGAAATAGAAAATACTTCTCATTTACTTCACCTCAAAACACAATAACGATGAAACCAATCGGAATCTATCAACTTATTTTAACCATTCAGCCATTTCATTATTCGTTATAACCTTTCCATTCGATGTAAGAATGACTATTTCGTTATCAATTTCAATGAATCTATAATTCGGTCTGCAAGATTGAATTCGGGAATGAAAAGCCTCTAAACCAGCTTTAAGTCCTTCATGTTTGAATTTTTTAAATATATGTTTACTACATGATTCTTTGTAAAGGCATTTAGGCTTATACTTTTTGGGATAAAAATGCCAATAGCACTTTATAATGAACATGAATAGGTATTTCATTTCTCCCTTGAATAAACTATAAAATGATTAGACATATCATATGCCGGTGTTTTGAAAAACCCAAAACATCCTCCCTTTGCTGGAACATGGCTCCTTATTGTTTCAATTCTGACATATGTCCACCCATTTTGCGAAGCCTCCGTGAAATGATCATCTAATTGTTCAGCTACTTCTTTTAATGAAGTTCTTCCTTTTGAGTTATGGACTGGTTTAAATGGGATAACTTTGAATTCTTTCATATTTATCTTATGATTTTAAATGTCAAATATAGCTAAATGTTATGTTTTTGAAAACATATTTGTTTAGTTCCACGATCCACGATGAAATCTACTTTATAATTGACCTTTTTTTAAAAGCAAATCAGAACAAATCATTCTTTAGAGAACTTATAACATTCAATTTATAATACCATGGACAAAATCCTCACAAGCATAGATCGCGGCTATTTCTATAAAATCTAGTCGTACAAAAAAGGACCTTTGAAATCTATTCAAAAGTCCTTTTATTATTCATAAATCTCGCCAAATCGGCCTTTCTAATCCATTTCTAGAATGATTACATTTTTGACATTCGACGGAGCCCAATCAATCGATTTTCAGAATATATACGAACCAGATAATTCCCAGCCGGTAAATGAGCCGTTTTAAGGATTACACGATCCACAATTCCAGAAAATTGTTGTTCTTGAACGACTTTAGCCAAACTGTCCATAATTTCAATAGATATTCCTCCAGTCCAAGCGCTATTCGTAGGAGCTACAATACTGCAATCCCCAATAACTGGATTGGGGACCAATGAAAAATACAAAAGACCCGTTTCTGGATCATTCGAAGCATTAGTAATATCTTCCTTTATCTCAATGATTTGATTGACATCCACATCTTGAAGCGTGGAGATCAATCCACTGGGCCAATGTACCTTTATATCCGTTATTACAGTAGCATTGCCCAATCCTACATGTATGGTAAAACTATTTTGAGAGGCATATCCTGGTTGACTAGAAATCGTTCTCCATTGATGGACGATTTCATTGTTGATCACGGAGCTGATCTGGACCTTCGCTCCGATGGCATCTTGATTGGAGATAGTACCGATCAGATTTATTTTCAACCAATGGTTCCCATTCCCATTATTTAAATAAAAATCGTTGGTTGGTTGGCTGGATGAATTGTTGTTTTTACAGTTGGCAATAATCAAATCCAAAAATCCATCATTATTGGCATCTCCCCATGCAGCTCCATATGAACAAACTTCCTCTAAATCTGGTAATGCTTCATTATCCAACAGAAAAGTACCGTCTCCTTGATTTTGATATAAGAAATTTTGAAGATTACTTGGACAGTATCCATTCGAGACGTACAAATCCAGATCTCCATCATTATCGTAATCGACAAAATTGGAACTGTATGAACATCCTCCATCCATACTGACAATACTGCTTTCGTCAGCTAAAAATTCCCCATTTTCATTAATAAACAACTGATTATTTTGCTCTTGAAAGTATCCTGCATTGGCAAAAAATAAATCCTGATCCCCATCATTATCGATATCTCCGTAACTAAAACTTTGCGTGCTATTCGCCATAGTAACAATAGCTACGCCTGTCAGTTTTTCGAAAGATAGATCACCTTGATTGATAAAAACATCGTTGGCCTCATTGTCTTCGTTGCAAACCAGCAAATCCATACGACCATCATCATTCATATCAATCCAATCGGCACTTCTGGATAAATCAACATCCTCTACCAATGTATGATTCTCCATCAGGGTAAATTGCCCTTGTCCATCATTGAGATAAAATAGATTATGTTTCGTACCAGCACTATTGGTTATGTATAAATCCAACCAACCGTCATTATTCGCATCTCCCCAAGTGGCTGTTTCAGCAAACGTTCCAGTCTGAGAAATGATCGACATATCTGCCTTCTGAAAAAGCCCTCCCCCATCATTGATGAACAATCCATTTATCTGACCATACCAATTGGTAATATAAGCATCTTTATCTCCATCATTATCAAAATCGGCAAAAGTGGCTCCGACGCTTGATTTGCCATCATTGCTTATTTCACTATCGCTGATACTAAAGCTTCCATCTCCATTATTGATAAACAGAAAATCGTCCTGACCACCATTCAGTCCATTGGAAATAAAAACATCATCCCAACCATCATTATTTACGTCAAGAAAATTAACGGAGCGGCTATCCGATGGACTATTACTAATCGGACTATCCGTCACTTTCGTAAAAAGCTGTGATGAAATTGTCTGAGAACATAGCAAGAAAAGAATTAAAAGTACGCAAGAAAAATACGATTTACTATTCATAATTATTATCATTTTCACCAAACTTCGTGGTTATAAAAATGATATTTCCAACGATTCGATTACGGTACATTTGCTACATTCATTCAATAAGAATGTACCTATGAATGTCATTCATCTAGAGATTATAGTTGTCCATTGGTTCTTATCATTCCTTTAACCTTCTCCTACCAATTTCCCATTGAAATTTAAGAACTTTAGATAGTGAATTATCGAATACTCAAACATGTATTATTTTGGCTGGTTTATACCTTTATATATGCCTATCTCAGTGCTTCCTTTCCTGCAAAAAGTGATTTAGCCTATAATTTTTCCATGCGTTTATTTCGATTTTGGATGACCGAGTGTATTCAATTACCGGTCAAACTACTTGCGATCTACGGACTATTGTATTGGTTGTTTCCTACCTTCTTACTCAATCGCAAATTCATAAAAGCCCTATTATTAATGTTAGCTGGCTTGAGTATATTGACCCTGTTAAGCAGATTGGTTAATTTCTATGTGGTCTATCCTTATTTATATCAGGAATATCCTGAATTCGAATTGATCAGTGTCAAACGATTCCTCTATTCCATTCTAGATTTAGTTTCTATTATTGCTCTTTTCGCATCCATAAAGTTTTTATTTGAAAAATTACAGGCAAAAAAAAGAGAAGAACGATTGGAAAAGGAAAAGTTACAATCCGAACTCCAATTTTTAAAAGCGCAAATCAATCCACACTTCTTGTTCAATACCTTGAATAACCTATATGGTCTCGCAAGGAGAAAATCGGATGACACGGAAACTGCCATTATGAAATTATCTCGAATTATGCGATTTATGTTGTACGAATGTGATAAAATGCAAATCCGATTAAGTCAAGAAATCGAGGCAGTAAATGATTATATAGCTCTTGAAAAATTGCGCTATGGAGAAGAATTAAAAATAAGCTTTAAGACCATCAATCATGCACAGGATCCTTTTGTAGCTCCGCTTCTATTATTACCTTTCGTTGAAAATGCTTTCAAGCACGGTGCCAGTGAATCCCGACATACTCGAAACATTTCCATAGAGGTACGCTTAGAAAAAAATGAACTGGTTTATAGGATAGAAAATTCAACCGAAGGTATGGCCCTTGAAAACCCACAAGGCATTGGTTTAAAAAATGCACAACGACAATTGGAATTAATCTATCCAGATCGTCATCAATTTTCTATCAAGAAAACGGACAAGACATTCCTTGTGGAGCTTCGAATGGAATTAGAACAAGCATTTGATCAAAATACAACAGCTGTATGACTCAAAAAATAAGATGCCTCATTGTTGAAGATGAGCCGATAGCCGCTGAAATATTAGAAGATTATATCGCTCAAGTGCCTCATTTATACCGAGTAGCCACCTGTAGAGATGCTCTTTTGGCCTTGGAAGTACTCAATAATGAGCACATTGATCTCATCTTTTTAGACATTCACTTACCGAAATTAAAGGGAATTGAATTTGCTAGAACACTGAAAAACAAACCTCAAATCATATTTACTACTGCCTATCATGAATACGCAATCGAAGGATTTGAACTTGCTGCATTGGATTATCTTTTAAAACCGTTTACATTCTCCCGATTCCTGCAAGCGGTAAATCGAATGCCTATTAGCTCCGGGCAGGCTATAAAAACCACCAGTACATCAATCAAAGAGGATGAGCGAAAGTATCTGTTTTTTAATGTCAATAAAAAACAAGTCAAAGTGATGCTTGATGAAATCACCCATATCGAAAGTATAAAAGATTATGTTAGCATTCACTTTGCTCAGCAGCATATAGTGGTCAAGCATCAACTCAAAGAACTGGAAAAAATATTGCCCAATGATCGCTTTGTCCGTGTTCATCGTAGCTATATAGTAGCTATCAAACACATTAGTGCCTACACGAAGGAATTCATTGAAATAGGAGCCTTCCATATTCCTATTGGACGATCGTATAAAGAAGCTTTACGAAATCGATTTTAGTCTTTTCCGAACCTTGTATGATGCAACTCCTAGAATTGAAAGACCAACAAACTATTATTTCAAAATAAGAGAAAATACGACCTATGAAATGCATAAAGATGAATTTGTTAGATTAATCAGGAAATTAAGAAAAATTAAATCTACTTGGGATTCCTTGGAATAATCTTAGTCCGTTTTCTTGAAATGGATCATGTACCGATCACAGTAGGCTCGAATATCAGCATGATGTGCCGAATAGGACTTCCAGACAGCATGGCACCATTGATGAATCATCTCATCTCGATCCTCCTGCGCATTCAAAACCGTTTGAATCGTTATCGTTCCTCGCTCAGCGGGAAGATTAATTTCAGGAAGAAAAGCTTTATAGCGGGATAGATGTACATGTGCCAATTGTACCTGCCGGCCCGTAAAATCTTTTTCGATTAAAAGATACAATCCTACCAAAGCAAACACGATGGCTATTGCCTTACTATCTTCATGAGCTGTCTGCGCTGTAAAGGCATCGACAACCAATTGATGAATAAAATAAGCTGTATCAGGATGGGACAAGCTGTAATAGGATAATTCCAAAAATTCCGCTTGATCAAATACTCGTCCCATGATATATCTAAATATTCTTTCTGGAGCCTTACATGGAGAAAGCCGCCAAGTCAACAAATTGTTGTACTCGAGCATCAATCGTCGCTTTATCCAATGTTTTTAATTTTTCGATACTGAATTCTTCTACACAGAATGATGCCATAACAGAACCATAGATAATCGCTCGTTTCATATTTTCAAAAGAAACATTATCCGTCTGTGCCAAATAACCAATAAATCCACCTGCAAAAGTATCTCCTGCACCCGTTGGATCTTTTACCAAAGACATCGGTAAGGCTGGTGCACTAAAGATTTTACCTTCAGAAAATAACAGGGCTCCATGCTCTCCTTTTTTGATGACCACATACTTCGGTCCCATTTTGTGGATTTCGGCAGCTGCATCCACTAAGGAATATTTACCAGATAATTGTCTTGCTTCTTCATCATTAATCGTAATGACGTCCACCTTTTTTACTACCTCTATTAGTGCATCCCAAGCTACATCCATCCAGAAATTCATGGTATCCATCACGATTAAAGTAGGATCAGTATCCAGTTGATTGATGGTCTTCATTTGTATTTCAGGTGTTAAATTACCCAACATAATGTATTGCGAATCCTTATAAGATGCCGGTAATACTGGATCAAAGTCAGCCAATACATTCAATTCTGTGGCTAGCGTAGTCCGTTGATTCATATTGTCGTGGTACTCCCCGGCCCAGAAGAACGATTTTTTATCCGCTACGATTTCCAATCCTTCCGTCTTTACACCTCGATCATGTAATTGATCAATTTCATCCTGTGGAAAATCACCACCAACAATCGATACCAAACGAATATCATTGGTAAAATAAGAAGCGGACCAACTGGCATATGTACAAGCTCCACCGATGACCTTCTCCGCATGTCCAAAGGGTGTTTTTATATCGTCAAACGCTACTGTTCCAACCGTCAATAAACTCATTGTCTTTTTTTCCTGCAAAAGTACGTAAAATTGGTAATTAGACTCTTTTTATGCATTCCAATGTTGGCAAGTGAATCATACCATTCCCGTAACTACAAGTAGATCAAGCGTTTTACATATCATACAAAATTTAATGTGAATCTATACAAATTCGACAATTCTGCATTCCTGTTCCTGCCTACTTTTAAGTACATAAACCAAAAATTATTCATCATGCAACTTAAAAACATCATTCTCGGATTACTTCTTTTATTTTCCTTTGATAGTTATGCCGTGCATTCAGCTCCTACAACAAACCTACTCGAATCAAAAAAGTCCTTTTGGGAGCAATTAGATATTAAACACAAGAAACAGTTGGCAAAAACATTCGTACTGAGACATTCAAA
This sequence comes from Saprospiraceae bacterium, assembly GCA_020628475.1. GTDB lineage: Bacteria > Bacteroidota > Bacteroidia > Chitinophagales > Saprospiraceae > JAHDFB01. The sequence goes on from JAHDFB010000016.1 coordinate 18,184, forward strand.
GCTTCTAAATTTTAATCGAGAATCTCCAAATTATGTCCTCATTATAGCAGGAATAGGAACCTTTCTCTCAGGATTTCTTAATCTTATAATTCCAATGATGTATTTTTCAACATTTGATGTTACAGACAACCTTAATACTATAGAGTTAACAAAACTAATAATAATGACAGTTTACTTTTTGGGAGGTATTGCGATCTGCCTAATAGGGTTATTTATATTTTTTAGGGGACTTATACCATCGATGTAATTCAAGTCGTTTCGCGATACGGATAGTAGTGGCGCAAGGGACGCAGGCCCTTGCAAGTCCACGACAAATGGATACGCAGTATCTTGTCGTGGATGAAACCACGCATAGCCGGGGTCCTGCGTCCATGAAATGAGCAGGACATCGCCCACATTATGTTAAAATAGACTATTTTTGTGGCATGAAAGAGACGACAAGAACAGACGTTAATGAATTGGGAGAATTTGGTCTTATTGATCATTTGACCAAGCAATTTGAAATCAAGCATAGTTCGACGGTAAAAGGCGTTGGAGATGATGCAGCCGTCATTAATAATGGTAACTGGTTGACCGTCGTATCAACCGATTCTTTGGTAGAAGGCATTCATTTCGATTTGATGTATTCTCCATTGAAACACCTCGGTTATAAATCGGTCGTTGTCAATCTTTCGGACATCTATTCCATGAATGCGATTCCACATCAAATTCTAGTTTCTATTGCGATATCAAATCGTTTTTCTGTAGAGGCCTTAGATGCCTTTTATGAAGGGGTGCGTGCGGCTTGTGACCACTACAAAATCGATCTTATTGGTGGTGATACAACCTCGTCCAATAAAGGTTTATTTATCAATGTCACCGCCATCGGTCGGGCAAGACCAGAACGTCTATCTTACCGAAATGGAGCACGTCCGGGCGATATTCTTTGTGTTACCGGAGACCTAGGAGCCGCTTATCTTGGACTTCAGATTTTGGAGCGAGAAAAGCAACTCTTTTTGGACAATCCAGATTTGAAACCTGATCTGGAAGATGAAAAGTACTTGGTCGGTCGACAATTGAAACCGGAAGCACGTGGCGACATCATCGGTGTCATGGCCAAAGAAGACATTATTCCGACGGCCATGATTGATATCAGTGATGGTCTCGCCTCAGAAATATATCACCTCTGCAAAGAGAGTGAAGTCGGTATTCTCGTTGAGGAAGGTAAAGTACCTATTCATCCCGATACAGAACGGGTGGCCCTCAATTTCAATATGGATCCAATTAGTTGTGCGCTCAGCGGAGGTGAAGATTACGAATTATTATTTACCGTAGATCCAGGCGATCTCGAGAAAATCGTAACCATGCCCGATGTCTATATCATCGGTGAAGTCACTGTAAAGGAACAAGGCGCGGTCCTCAAAACGACTGGAAATAACTTCCATCGATTAACCGCACAAGGTTGGACACATTTTCAGAAATAAATTATTTTAGACTGAAGGCAAGCGCTAATGCGTCTGCTTCTTTTTGCTCTTGAATCAATCGTTTGATCAGGCTTATCTGCTTGTCCACACTATTGTCTTGGGCAGCGTATCCTCGAAGAACTTCTTGAATCTTCTCAGCATCTGGTATTTCATATTGTCCTGCCAAAGAGGCCAATTCATTGCCTGTAAGTGCATCACTGGTTCGAACCGGTTCGGGTAATTGATCAAAGCCAATACAAATCTTGGTCACGGCTTGAACGATCGGAAATACATTCTGACCACTGGCCCGCACATAATAAGCCCGCCCCATTCTTCCCATCAAATCCATGGCATGCGGATCGATGCGTCCAGTTTCATCAATCGCTGATTCTCGTACGTGAAGTCGATGGATGGTGCAAATGATCAAATGACCAGCGCCACCATGTTCCCCGAGGGTAATGATATCATCGACCGTACACTCCATGCTTGCCGGTGATTCCAACACCATCGGCGCATCTACTACCTCCCCTTTTTCCATGGTCAATCCCGACTTTGAAAACTCTGAAACATCACTTGGAAATTCTACGCTGGCAATCGCCATCTGTTTTACAATCGAATAATCCACCACATTGATCACCGCTTGTTTGGAAACTTGAATATTGTGCAAAGTATCTTTGGTCGTATTATTTGACACTCGACGATTACTGGAAAATACAGCAATCGGAGGATTACTACTAAACACATTAAAAAAACTATACGGTGCTAAGTTGGCACGTCCTTCTTCGTCCAAGGTCGAAACAAATGCTATAGGTCGCGGGGCTACCGAGCCCAATAAATATTGATGGAAATCCCGCGTTGGTATCGCTGTCGGATCTAAACTTCTTTTCTTGTAATTCATGCGCTAAAGATAGCGATTTATTGACTAGGCAATCAATTCTTCGGTCTTCACTTTTTTAAATACAGAGGCATAAAATCGTTCATATTGAGGTAGAATATTATCGATATGAAACTTCAATGCTTGTTGATAAGCTCCGGCTTTTAAGCGATTGTGCTCCTGTTCGTTGGTCAATATTGAAATCGCTCTTTTAGCCATCGTATCTACATCACCCACATCTGCCAAATAACCCGTTTCTCCTTGAAGATTGACTTCAGGAAGTCCTCCTGCATTGGAAGAAATCACGGGCACTTCACAGGCCATCGCCTCCAATGCCGCCAATCCAAAACTTTCATTTTCCGAAGGTATAATGAATAAATCAGCAATGGCTAAGATCTCTTCTACCGCATCTTGCTTACCGAGAAATCGGATGTCATCACAGAGATTCATTTCTCGACAAAGACTTTCCATCGCTCGCCGTTCCGGGCCATCACCGACCAAAATCAATTTGGAAGGCACCTCTTTTCGAACTTTTTGAAATACGGCTATTACATCTTCCACACGCTTCACTTTTCTAAAGTTAGACACATGCGTCATGATCTTTTCTCCTTCTGGAGCGATCGCCATTTTGAAGTGATTCTTATCCGTTTTTCGGAATCTCGAGAAATCAATGAAATTGTAAATCACTTGAATATCATTGTGTATATCAAAGCTTTCCATCGTTTGCTGGCGCAGCTGATTTGATACCGCTGTCACTCCATCCGAGCTATTGATACTGAATTCAACGACAGGAGCGAACGAAGGATCGTTACCAACTAGGGTAATATCCGTTCCGTGCAAGGTTGTAACTACGGGCAGTTCAATACCCTTCGTTTTCAAAATCGATTTCGCCAAAAAGGCCACCGATGCATGAGGAATTGCATAATGTACATGCAGTAAATCCAATTTTTCAAACAATACTACATCAACCAATTTCGAAGCCAATGCTGTATCATAGGGCGAATATTCGAATAATGGATACTCCGCAGCATTCACCTCATGGAAAAAAATGTTTTTATGGAACGTAGCCAGTCTCGCCGGTCTTCGATATGTTATAAAGTGAATTTGATGTCCATTTTCTGCTAAAGCCATACCCAACTCCGTCGCTACAACACCACTTCCTCCAAATGTTGGATAACAAACTATTCCTATTTTCATTGATTATATTTTATAAGCCCTCATGATTGGGTCTTCAAACCTATTATTTAATTCCTTAAAAAAAGCTTTTATTGTATTCGATTCAACTAAAATGTAAAACGCAAGAACCTTTTTCTTAATTAATTGTTAATAATTAGAATTTTTCGTCCTGATCCAATTAACTGCTATTTTTCCTACAGGGATAAACAAATTTTGAAGATTTTAGTTTATTAAACATCTTTGACTTGTGAATACTGTGGTCATTGGGCAACTAAAGTCCATTCTCTAACAAAAATAAATTTAGTTTGGTCGTTTATTCTATAAAAGATATTGAGCAGTTGTGCGGCATTAAGGCGCATACGCTTCGTATTTGGGAAAAACGATATAACATTCTAGTAGCCCAACGAACAGCTACCAACATTCGATATTACACAGAGGAAGATTTGCGCTTCGCACTAAATCTATCTATCCTATACAAGAAAGGGATGAAAATCTCCAAATTGGCTCAACTATCCAAGGACGAAATTCGAGCCAAAGTAACAGAGATTACGGACATCGATGATAGTTTCGAGAAAAGCCTAGATACTTTGAGTATTGCGATGCTGGAATTGAATGAATATAAATTTATTCGAATTTTCAATAAAAACATTGAGCAACGCGGTTTTGATGATACCATGGAAAATGTGATTTATCCACTTTTGGAAAAGATCAATTTAATGTGGGTAGCCAACTCGATCAACGAAGTGCATGAAACCTTTGTACTTAATATTATTAAACAAAAATTGATCGTTGAAATTGATCAATTGGCTATTTCAAAAGAGCATCCTGAGCACTCGTTTATACTATACGTTCCTGAAAATGAGTCACAGAAGTTATCGCTGTATTACATGTACTATTTACTTAGAAAGAAAAAATTTCCTGTTTTCTTTTTGGGTGAAGATTGTTCCTTCTCGAAATTAAAATCTGCTCAAGAGATCATTAAAGCCAATTATATTTTCACCATTATCAACGAATCATTCTCAGAAAAGCCACTCCAACCCTATGTAGACAAAATATGTCAAGAATTTGATTCAACTTTGTTGCTTTCGGGTTATCAGGCAATGAATCAGTCGATAGTGGCATCTGATACATGTAAGGTATTGTCAACCCTAGATCAGGTGTTGATGTTTATTGATAATCTAACTGAAATTAATTTAATAACTAACTCATAATAATAAATATGAAAAAATTCCAAAATGTAAGCTTATTCATTCTTTTATTCGGTCTTGTAATCGCTTGTAAACCAAGTGGTGAAAAAGCTGAAACTGCGGATGCAGCGAAGGTGGAAGAATCGACTGGTAAGACATACAATGTAGATGCTTCATCTAGTAAAGTACTTTGGGAAGGTACGAAAGTCGTAGGTGGACACAATGGAACAGTGGATGTTTCCAACGGAAGTATTGTGATGGATAATGGCAAATTGAAAGGTGGTAAATTCACCATAGATATGAATTCAATCAATTGCCTAGACTTGGAAGGTGATGAAAAAGGGTATCTAGAAGGTCACTTAAAGGGTATGGGCGAAGATAATGCCAATGACTTTTTCAATGTAAAGGCTTTTCCTACAGCAACTTTCGAAATTGCTAAAGCAACGAGCTTAATGAATGATGACAATGCTAATTATATCATCAATGGTAATTTAACATTGAAAGATGTCACTAAGCAAATTACGTTCAAAGCGAATGTAATGACTGAAGGAAATATGGTGAAGGTTTCTACACCTAATTTCACCATCAATCGTACAGATTGGGGGATCAAATATGGATCTGCATCATTCTTTGATGGTTTAAAAGATAAGGCTATCAATGACAATATGGGACTTTCCATTA